>NZ_JAAVTO010000041.1 GCF_013185065.1 Adlercreutzia sp. ZJ473
GGCCGAGCCCGCGCCCGCACCCGCCGCGCCCGCGCGCTTGCCCGCGCCGCGCAGCACGCGCGCCACCATGAACGCCGCGTTGAAGAGCAGGCAGGACGCCACCGCCAGGCCCACCACGGCCAAGCCGTTGTAGTACCAGCTCGGACCCTGCTCGAGCAGGCCCTCGGCGCCCGTGCCGCCCGCCGCCACGACGGCGTCGTAGCTCGGCAGGAGCACCATGAGGTAGTACGCCATGAGCGCCGCGAACAGCGCCGCCGCGCAGATGCCGGGCACGAGCGCCCGCTTCGCGAACGCCTTGCCCTCGGTCTTGCGCCAGCCCAGAAGCGGGCACACCGCGATGAGCGCGCAGTACACGATGCCCAGAGGGCGCGCGACCGCGTTGTACGTGCCGGCGGAGAGCGCCTGCCCGCCGAACGGCAGGAACTCCGGCAGGGCGCTCGAGAGCGTCATGTAGGCGAGGAGGAACGCGAACACCACCATGATGAGGTTGTTCACGTAGTAGGCCGCGTCTCGCGAGGCCAGCGAGTCAATGTCCTCGTCAGACGCCGTGACCGCGCCGAAGCTCCCGCGGCGCACGAGAAGCCCGACCGCGCCCGCGAGCAGCGACAGCACGATCAGCGCGAGGAACAGCACGAGCGACACCGGGTCGCCCTCGAAGGCGTGCACCGACTGCACGAGCCCCGAGCGCGTGATGAACGTGCCGAGCACCACGAACGAGAACGCGAGGCACGCGCACATGACGCTCCAGCGCTTGAACGCGCCGCGCTGGCGGTAAATGGTGAACGAGTGGATGAGCGCGACGCCCACGAGCCACGGCAGAAGGCTCGCGTTCTCCACCGGGTCCCAGCCCCAGTAGCCGCCCCAGCCGAGCACCACGTAGGCCCACACGGCGCCGAGCCCGATGCCGACGCCCAAGAGCAGCCACGAGAACATGAGGAAGGGCGTGGAGCGCTCCACCCACGCGGGCGAGTCGTCGTTCACCACGAGCGCCGCGATGGCGTAGGCGAACGGGATGGTGAGGCCCGCGTAGCCGATGAACAGCGTGGGCGGGTGGATGGCCATCGCCCAGTGCTCCAGAAGCGCGTTCATGCCGAGCATCGAGGCGGCGTTCGTCAGCGTCCCGTCAGCGTTGAGGTAGCGCGGGTCGATCACCGCGAACGGCATGTTCTCCTCCGAGAACAGGAGCACGCCCACGAACGCGACGAGCACGAGCTGCGCCACGGCCACCGCGCCGTTGTCGAGCGGGCGGGTGTCCTTGCGCGTGGCGAAGACCACCACCGAGCTGAACACCGCGATGAGCCACGCCCAGAACAGCAGGCTGCCCGCGCGGCCCGCCCACAGGCCCGACAGCTTGAACAGCCATGCGAGCTCGCCCGTGGCGTCCGAGCGGTTGTGCACCACGTAGTCGAGCGAGATGTCGCCGCTCATGAAGCAGAACACGAGCACGGCGCAGCACACCGTGAGCGCCGCGGCCGACACGAGCACCGCCAGGCGCCCGCCCCAGGCGAACGCATCGGAGCGCTCGAGGCTTCCGCGCGCGTGCAGGACGTGCGCCACGCCCAGGCACGCGAGGGATATGAGGCATCCCGCGAACGCGACGAGCAGGCCGATCAAACCGATCATAGACATAGGCTAGCCCTCCAGCGCGACGTCGGACGCCGCGAACTTTCCGTCTTCGTTCATCGAACCCGTGAGCACCACGGAGGCGCCCTCCGTCACCTCGTCGGACAAGGCGCCCTCGAAGAGCACGCTCACCGTGCCCGCCGCCGCGCCGTCGGCGTCGACCAGCGTGAAGCGGTCGCCGAGGCCCGCGGCCTGCAGGCTGCCCGCCCCCACGGTGCCGGCCACCTTCACCACGGTGCCCGTGATCTCGTCGCCGTACTCGAGCATGCGCGCCACCGTGAGGGCCGCGTCGGCGTTCTCGTACTTCGAGGGGCACTTCGTGACGAGCTCAGAGCACGCCAGCACGCCGTCGTCGCCGATCTTGCCCGTGCAGATGGCCGTCACGTCGTTGCCGAACGTGGAGGACGCCGCGCCCTCGTAGCGCACCGGAAGCTGCGTGGCAGGCGAGCCCGCGGGGTCGTATATCTTGAACGTGAGCACGTCGTGCTCCGTGACGAACGAGTTCTCCACCACGTTGCCCGACACCTGGACCTTCTGCCCGGCGGGCGTGCTCTCGACAGCCTCGGCCACCGTCACGGTCTTGGCCGCCGTGCCGCCGCCGACCACGGCCAGAAGCACGATGAGCACGATCACGACAATGCCCGACACGGCGACCAAGCGCTTCTTCATCTTCGCGTTCACGAGGCATCCCCTTCCGCATCCTGTCCGAAGCGCCCGGACAGGCGGGCGCGCATCTCTTCACGCACTACTTTGCCCCAAGCGCGCCGCCGCATAAAGGGACGGTTTTCCCCGAATACCGCATGACAGCCCGCAAGGGTCCCGTAAGAAGGCTACCACACCCGCCGCGCTCGCCGCCCCTCATCCGGCGCAATTTGACGAGCCGCGCCGCGCTCGCGATGGTTCCTGCGCCCACGACGATGGCTCCCGCGACCACGACGGCTCCCCGTCCCATAATGATTCCCCATCTAGTATAATCTGGTGAGATCATACTCGAGCAAGGAGGATGCCATGGGCGACGAATCGCTTGGCGCCGGCCCGGAGACTGGCGTCGGCGCCGAATTCGGCTCGGAAGCTGGAGCTGGCGCTGGCTCCCGTCCCAGCTCAAACGCCGACACCGGCGCTGGCGCTGGCCCCGGATCCGCTTCCGCGCTGATCCCCTCCCATGACTGGGGGGCCGAGTGGCGGGCCCTGCAGAAGCTGCGGCGTCATGCCGACGACGCGGCGTTCTGGGACAAGCGGGCGGCCACGTTCTCGCGGAAGGACGCGCCGAACTCCTACGCCGAGCAGTTCCTGGAGCGCGCGGGCATACGCCCCGGCGAGTCCGTGCTCGACATGGGATGCGGGACGGGCGCGCTCTCGGTGCCTCTGGGGGCGGCGGGGCATCCCGTGATCGCCGCCGACTTCTCGCGCGGCATGCTCGGCGTGCTCGAGGGCGCGCTTGGCGCTCAGGGCGTCACGTGCGTCACGCCCCTGCTCATGAGCTGGGAGGACGACTGGGACGCCCACGGCGTGGGCGAGGGCGCCGTCGACGTGTGCCTGGCGTCGCGCTCCATCGCCGTGGACGACCTGGAGGCCGCGCTTGCGCGCCTCACGCGCGCGGCGCGGCGCCGCGTGTGCATCACGCTCCCGACCGGCTCCTCCCCGCGCACCGACGGGCGCGCGCTCGAGGCCGTGGGGCTCGGCGACGTCACCGGGCGCGACCACCTCTACGCGTTCAACATCCTGGCGGACCACGGCATCCAGGCCGAGGTGAGCTACATCAAAAGCACGCGCCGCGACACCTTCGCCTCGCTCGACGAGGCGTGCGCGAAGTACGACGCCATGGTGCGCGCCGCCGCCGTGCTCTCCACGCCCGCCGAGCTGGATGAAGCCTGCGCGCGCCTGCGCCCCTGGCTCGCCAGCCAGCTCGTGGCGAACGAGGACGCAGGTATGCCCGACGGCCACGGCGTCGCGCAGGGCGCCCTGCGCCTGCGCGAGCCCCGCGTCATCACCTGGGCCTTCCTCGCCTGGGACAAGGGGCTCTAAGACGCGTAAAGGCAAACGGATGTTTCACGTGAAACATTCGTTTGCCGAGCATGCGGAAAGCGGGTGTGAGCGCCTTCGCGGGACGGCGGCGGGCTGAGCCGCCAAGCTGAGCCGCCAAGCTCCGGCGAGCGCCCGCGAAAAAGCGAGGGAGACGAGCCCCCGCAAGGACCCGCCTCCCTCTCAAGCCGACTCACACGTCAGCCTCATGACCCCCGCGCATGCGGGAGAAACAAGCTCAGTACCTGAAGCCCGCGCTCGTGATCTCAGCCGCTTCCTCAGCGGAGAGCCAGCCGTCGGGAACCTTCACGTCGTCATGGCAGCGCGAGCACGCGTTGACCGACTGGCGATGCGACTTGTGGCAGTCGCTGCACTCCATCTCGGTGTGCTTCACCTCGGTCACGTGCGGGTTGCGCTTGCCGTAGCTCGACGTGGCGCGCGCCAGGTCGTCGCGCGTCATGTTGTGGCAGCTGTCGTTCATGCAGAACGCCGACTCGTCCTCAGCCTGCAGGTAGTGGTTCAAGTCGGTGAGCGAGCGCTCGTCGAGCGGGTACTGGTAGTTCCCGCTGACCCACAGCATGCCCTCGGTGACCTGCTGGCCGATGGTGGGCACATGGCAGCTCAGGCACGTTGCGTCAGCCGCCTCCTTGTGCTGCACGACCAGAAGGTCGCCCATGTCCTCAACCGGGTTTCCCCACTTGTCGAAGCCCGCCTCGCCCGAGACGCCGTCATACGTCTCGTTGATCGGGTCTTGCGGAGCATGGCAGATGGCGTTGCAGAAGCTCGGCTGCTCGTGCCACACCCAGAAGCCCGCGCCTGCCACGATGATCACGGCAGCGACGACGCCCAGCGTGATGGCGCGCTTGCGCTTCTTCTCGCTCGGTTTCTTGGCGGTGGCACCCGCCTCACCGGTCTTGATGTCCTTCTCTTCGCTCATTGGCCTTGCCTCCTCTCTGTCTTCGCAGATGCACTCACGTTACGAGACGAGAGCGAGTCCCTGGTCAACGGCGGCCTCGGCCTTGTCAAGCGTCGCGAAGGTGAGCTCGGGGTTGTGCGCGCCCTCGCTGTTCTCCACCATCACGAAGTCCCAGTAGAACTGGGCCGTGCGGTGCAGGTTCTGAGCCGTGGCCAGATCCTCAGCCGACAGCGTGTCCTTGGCAGCCGCCAGCTTGTTGATGTAGTCCTCGATCTTCTCGCTGATGGCCGTCACGCGCTCCTCTTCCTCGGCCTGCCACGCCTTCACCTGGCCGGCGAGGTCCTCATGGCAGGTGGAGCAGGTGTTCTTCATCAGGTCGGCGTTCTCGAGCGGGCTCGTCCACGTGTGGTTGGTGAACGAGGTGCCGTCCTCGGCAACGCTCGTGCCCATGTGGCAGTCAGCGCACGAGTAGCCCAGCTCGGCCATGTGCATCTGCTTGCCGCCGTAGACCGTCTCGAACTCGGGGTGCTGGACCTTGAGCATCTTGGCGCCCGTGAGCGGGTGCTCCCAGTCCTTGAAGCCCAAGCCGTCGTAGTACGCCAGGATGGCCTCGGGCGTCATGGCAGCCAGGCCGTTGTAGGGGTTCGTGGTCACCTTGGTCTCGGGGTTGAAGTAGTACTCGTTGTGGCACTGGCCGCACACCTGGGCAGCCATGGGAACCTTGGCGCCGTCGTTGCCCATGGACTTCTCAGTGAAGAACTTGCTGGCGACGGTGAGCTCCTTCGGGTCGTTCTCGTGGCAGTTGTAGCAGCTGATCGGCTCGGTGAAGGTGCCGATCAGGTCGTTGAACTTCTTCGCGTAGACGCCGTCACCCTCGGAGTTGACCTGCGCGGTGAACTGCGGGGTCTTGCAGGTGATGCAGTTCGCGAGCTGCTCCTTCTGCGTGGTGCGCGGCGTGTTGGACACGCTCTGGAGCGCGTACACGTGGCTCGACGCCTCGTCATAGCCCAGCGCGAACGCGTAGCCCTTGTACATGGTGTTCAGGGCCGGGTACAGCTCAAGGTAGTTGTGCTTTCCCGACTCGGGCCCGTTGGCCTCGTTCGCCTCGTAGGTTGCATACTGGTTGGGGTACAGCCCCGACCACTCATCGGCCACGACGACGCCGAACGAGTCTTGATCAGGCATGATCTGAGACTCGGCGGAGCCAGTGGTGTTCGACTGAGGAGCGCATGCGACGAGCCCGGCTACGAGCATGATCGCGCATACGCACGTACCAGCGAGCACTGTTTTCTTGCTCTTGATTTTCATCTGGTATTCCTCCCCTCTTTTTCACTTACCTTCAAAATACCTATGGAACGGCTAACGCTGAAGTGACAGTTGCGCCGAATCTTCAAGGACGGTTCAGACGTTGCTGACGCGCCCCTGATCAGGCGGAAACCTCGCCTCCTTTCCCCTCTGCACCGACAGCGTCACAGGTATTGCCCTTTGCCTGCGCGCCCGCGGCGCGCGGCCTCCCGACGCCCAGCTTGAGCGCGCCCGCGGGGCACGCGTCAACGCAGGAGCCGCAGGCCATGCAGTCGCCGGCGCGCACGATCACGTCGTCGCCCGCGAGCGCGGGGGCGAGTATCTCGGGGTCGGCGAGGCACGCGTGCGCGCATGCGTCGCAGCGGACGCACTTCGCGTGGTCGATCCTCACGTTGACGAGGCCCACGCGCCCGAGCACCTCGTAGAAGCCGCCGAGCGGGCAGACGGCGCGGCACCACACGCGGCGCCCCCACGCGCACTCGGCCACCACGATGGCCGCGAGCGTGAGCACGCCGGTGGCGGAGCCGAACAGGATGCCCTTGTTGATGGCGGAGATCGGCGAGAGCAGCTCGAAGACCGGCACGCTCACGAGCGCCGAGAGCACGAGCACGCCCGCGGCCACGCCGATCTTGGCGTGGCGCGGCAGCACGCGCTCAGCCACGCGCAGGCCCAGCTTGGCGCGCAGCCAGTCGACGGCCTCGCACAGCAGGTTCACCGGGCACACCCAGCCGCAGAACGCGCGCCCGCGGATGAGCCCGTAGACCACGAGCACGGGCAGCGCGCCCCAGAGCCACGCCACGTCGAAGGACTTCGACGCGGCGATCACCTGGAGCGCCGCGAAAGGATCGAGCACGGTCACGCCGGCGACGCTCGACGAGGACAGGCTGCCGTAGAAGACGCCCTCGGCCGGCGTGGCCACGGCGGCGTCGCCGCCGGACACCTGCCCGAGCAGCCCCCATCCCGCCGCCAGAAGCGGCAGGCAGAACAGCACGAGCATGCCGATCTGCACCACGCGCCGCGCAACCGTCCAACGGGTCTTATGTTTGTCGTTCTTGCTCAAAGCTCTCTTCCTTAGTCGGCCGCGCCGGGGGCGCCCGCAGCGCCCGCGGCTGCGGCTCACATGGTCATGCCTGCGGCTTCGCCGTCGGCGCCGAGCGTCTCGTCCTCGAAGTTCACGTACACCAGGTTCACGTTCGTCACGCCCTCGACGCCGACGAACGAGCTCGCCACCGCATGCGATGCCCGGGAGGAGCCGGCCTCGACGGTCACCACGAGCTTGCAGCCCTGCGCCTCGTGCACCTCGACGCCCTCGATGCGCGCCAGCTCGCGCGCCACCGCGTCCGTATGCTCAGGCAGCGTCTCCACCACCAGGCTCGAGATAACCATCCCCTACCCCTGCGGGTGGCAGGTGTTGCACTGCTCGCGGACGGAGTCGAACGCCAGCGACGCGTACTTCCCCTGGGCGAAGTGGTCCTCGGGGACGATCGTCGCCGTCGCCAGCATGGGGTTCGCCGTCTCGCTCGCGCCGTGGCAGCCGTAGCAGCCGTTCGCGCCCAGATCCTCGAAGCGGCCCGCATGGCTCGCGGGCATGGGGTCGGGAGCCCCGTCAGGTGCCGAGGACGCAGCGGACGTCGCGCCTCCCGCGCAGCCGCCCAGCACGCCGAGCGACATCACGAGCGCGCCCGTGGCAAAAGCCATCGCAATCTTTCTCATAAATCGCACCTCCCCTAGATCTTCTCGATGCGCACGCAGGTCTTCTTGTAGTCCGGCTCCTTGGAGAGCGGGCAGTAGGTGTCCTGCACCACGAGGTTGATGAGCGTCTCCTCGGCGAAGAACGGAGCGAACACCAGGCCCGCCGGCGGGCGCGTGCGCCCTGCCGTGGACACCTTGATGTCGCAGGTGCCGAAGCGCGAGGTCAGGCGCACCATGTCGCCGTCGGACACGCCGAGCGCGGCGCAGTCGTCGGGGTTCATGTCGAGCAGCGCCTCGGGCAGCGCGCGGTCGAGCTCGGCCACGCGGCGCGACATCGAGCCGGTGTGCCAGTGCTCGAGCAGGCGCCCCGTGCAGAACACGAACGGGTACTCCGCGTCAGGCAGCTCGGCCGGCGGCTCCCACGGGCGGAAGACCACCGAGGGCTTCGCGCCCGCGCTCTTGTAGAAGCTCACGCCGCCCGCCAGGTCGTGCGTGCCGTACATCTCCACGCCGTACTCGTCGAAGCCGTCTTCCTGCTTGCCGTCGCAGAAGCGCCACTTGGTGGGCAGCCACTGGCCGTCAACCTCGCGCACCGGCCAGGTGAGGCCGTGGTTCTCGATGTAGAGGTCGTACGGCGCCAGCTGCTTGTTCTCCATCTTGAGCTTGGCCTCCTTGTTGATGGCCTCCGCGTCGGGGTTCAGGCTCGGGTTCGAGAACGTGCGGTACTCCTCCCAGACGGAGCGGCTGACCTCGCGCTGGTCCCCCTTGAAGTCGCGGGCCTGCTTGTCGTACCACTCCCCGAACAGCACGTCGAAGGCGTCCTCGCCGCCGATCTGCTCGCCGTCGAGCACGCGGTGCGCGACCTCCATGAGCATCCACAGATCCCACTTCGCCTCTCCCGGCGGGTCGATGGCGGCCTTCTCGAACACGGCGGTGCGGCGCTCGGCGTTGCCGAACTGCCCCTCGCGCTCAACCCACATGGCGGCGGGCAGCACCACGTCGGCGTACTGGGTGGACAGCGTCGGGTACACCTCGCTCACGCAGATGAACGCGTCCATGACGCCCTTCTTGTCGCCGCGGCCCAGAAAGCGCGTGAGGTTCGGCAGCGAGACGGCCCAGTTGTTGTGGGCGCTCCACAGAAAGTCGATGTTGCCCTTCGACAGCTCGCGGAAGATCTTGATGGTGTGGAAGCCCGGCTTCTTGATGGCGTCCAGGTACCCGTTCGGCAGGTTCCAGATGGCCTCGGTGTAGCGGCGGTGCGCCTCCTGCGCCACCAGGAGGTCGGCGGGCAGGCGGTGCGAGAACGTGCCCACCTCGCGGGCCGTGCCGCAGGCGGAGGGCTGGCCCGTCAGCGAGAACGCGCCGTCGCCCGGGCGCGCGTAGCGGCCCGTGAGCAGGTGGATGTTGTAGATGCAGTGGTTCATCCACGTGCCGCGGTTGTGCTGGTTGACGCCCATGGTCCACAGCGACAGCATCTTGCGGCTCTTGTCGGCGAACTCGTCGGCGAGCTCCTTGATGTCGGCCGCGGGCACGCCGGAGAGCTCCTCGGCATACTCGAGCGTGTAGGGGGCGAGGCGCGCGGCGTACTCCTCGAAGGTGATGCCCGTGACCGCGTCCACCTTGCTGCCGATCTCGGAGGCGTCGTAGGTGTCCTCGGTGGCGTTGCCGATGTTCTCGGTGCCCTGCTTGAACTGCAGGTGGTCGGCGACGAACGCGTGGTCGTACAGGTCGTTCTGGACCAGGTAGTTCGCGATGGCGTTGGCGATGGCCAGGTCGCTTCCGGGCTTGAACGTCAAGACCTTGGTGGCGTTGGCGGACGTGCGCGTCCACAGCGTGGTGAGGTCGTAGTGCTTGACGCCCTTGCCGTTGGTCATGCGCGCCATCACGCGCGAGTAGAGCATCGGGTGCGCCTCGGCCATGTTGGCGCCCCAGGTGACGAAGGTGTCCGTCTCGTCGATGTCGGCATAGCAGCCGGCCGGCTCGTCGGTCTGGAAGATGTTCATGAAGCCCACCACGGCGCTGGCCATGCACAGGCGCGCGTTGGGGTCGATGTTGTTGGAGAGCAGGCCCGCCTTCCAGAACTTGGCGGTGCAGTAGCCCTCGACGATGGGCTGCTGGCCGCTGCCCCAGAACGCCAGGCGGCTCTTGTCGGCCTTCCACGTCTCGCGCAGCTTGCCCGCCACCAGGTCAAGCGCCTCGTCCCAGGTGGCCTCGCGCAGGCCGCCGTCGGTGCCCTTGGTGGACTTGTCGTCGCGGATGAGCGGGGTGGTCAGGCGGTCGGCGCCGTACAGCACGCTGGCCAGGTAGTAGCCCTTCACGCAGTTGAGGCCCTTGTTGGACTGGTTGTCCGGGTCGCCCGTGACCGACACGATCTTGCCGCCCTTGGCCTCCACGATGACGCCGCAGCCGCAGCCGCAGAAGCGGCACACCCCCACGGTCTTGGTGGTTTCGCCCGACGCGGCGCCGCCCGAGCCTGCGCTCGAGCAGCCGACCATGCCGGACATCGTTCCCGCAGCGGCCGCGCTCGCAAGGGCAACCGCTGTGGCTTTCACGAACGAACGACGTGTGATGTCCATGAAACCCTCCTTCTCCTTAAGCTTCCTCAAGCTCAACCGGCGCGCCCCGTCAGACTTGCCGGCTCGTTCACTTCCCTGCGCCCCGATCAGGCGCCTTTGCCGGGCCCGCCGCCCTCATGGGCGCCTTTGCCGGACCCGTTTCCCTCATGGGCGCCCTGCCCGGGCCCGCCTTCAGCCCCCGAGCCCTGCTGCTCGCGCGCCCTGCGCTGGGTGGCAGGCTCGATGCGAATGGCGCACTCGGGCTCGCTCACCACGCAGCGCTCCACGCACAGCCCGCAGCCCACGCACTTGTCCTCCACGATCACCGGCGCGAACACCGCGTGGATGGAGTCGCCCTCGCGGGCGCCGTAGTTGATGTAGATGGCCTCGTCGATGAGCGGGCAGGCGCGGTAGCACACCTCGCAGCGCATGGCCTTGTACGACAGGCACAGATCCTGGTTGATGACGGCCGTGCCCATGCGCACGTCCTCGCGCGCCGCGACGGGCTCAAGCGCGCCGGTGGGGCACGCGGCCACGCAGGGGAAGTCGGCGCACAGGCGGCATGCCTGGGCGCGCGCGTCGATGACGGGCGTGCCCGCCTTCGCGCCCGCGTCGAGCGGAGCGGCGTGAAGCGCCTGGTACGGACAGGCCTCGATGCACTTTCCGCACTTCACGCACTGCGCGATGAACTTGCCGCCGTGCCGCGCTCCCGGCGGATGCAGCAAGGCGGGCTCTGGGAGCGCAACGTCAAGCGCTGCCTTCACGGCAACAACGCCCGCAGCGCACGCAGCGACGACGCCTCTCAAACTCACCAGGGCCTCCCTTCCCTTTCGCCTTCCTATACAATGTACTAGCTTACGTGCGTGCGCAGGCGCGCGAAAAGGGACGCTCAGTCGCGTTCTTATGGGGACAATCTGTCGATTATGTGGACGATCCCGCCCCCCAACGCGCCCTCTCTCATATATGATGGTGAGGTGAGGACGCGAAAGCGCGCCTTCCCGTTGAGCAGCACGAAGAAACGGAGCGCCCATGCACCTCGACGAAACGTCAAGCACGCCTTTCTACCAGCAGATATTCGACGAGTTCCGCGCCGGCATCGAGTCGGGCGCCTACCCGGCGCACTCGAAGCTCCCCTCGATCCGCGGGCTGGCGAACGACCTGGGGTGCTCGCGCAACACCATCGAGGCCGCCTACCGCCTGCTCGTGCAGGAGGGCTTCGCGAAGAGCCGCCCCGGCTCGGGCTACACCGTCCAGGACGCCTCGTTTCTGCAGGCCACGCCGCCCTCATCGCATGCGCAGGCAGGAGGGCTCCTCCAGGAGCACCTGGACAGCCGCGAGGCCGCCTCTGCGGCTGCGGCCGCAGAGGCAGACGCGGCCGCGGGAGGTGCGCGCGGCGCGGGAGGCGCGGGAGGCGCGGGCGCGGCCGTGCGCTTCGACTTCACGTACGGCAACCTGCAGAAGGGGACGTTTCCTGCCGCGAGCTGGCGGACCATCACCGACGACATCCTGCTGAGCGTGGAGCGCGAGCACGCCGACGCCTACCCCGACCCGCTCGGCGAGCTTGAGCTGCGCACCGAGGTCTCCTGGCGGCTGTGCGCCCTGCGCGGGATCAAGTGCACGCCCGAGCAGATCATCATCCAGGGCGGCACCCAGTCGAGCGTGCAGAACCTGCTCACGCTGTTCAACGGCGCCACCGACGTGGTGGCCATGGACGACCCGGGCTACGACGGCGTGCGCGCGGTGATCGAGCGCAACCACTTTACCGTGGCCCCCTGCCGCGTGATGGAGACCCCCGACGCGTTTCTGTCCGACGTGGACGCAAGCGGCGCGCGCCTCGTCTACGTGACTCCCTCGAGCCAGTTCCCCACCTGCACGCACATGCCGTTCACCACGCGCAAGCGCCTGATCGACTGGGCCGCCGAGCACGACGCCTACATCCTGGAGGACGACTACTGCCGCGACTTCCGCTACAAGGACCGCCCCGTGCCGCCCCTGCAGTCCATCGACACGCGCCAGCGCGTCATCTACATGGGCACGTTCTCGAAGTCGCTCTCGCCCGCGCTGCGCATGAACTACCTCGTGCTGCCGCCCGAGCTGATCGAGCGCTGGCGCGAGGTGTTCTCCGGCGCGTACTCGGCGGTGCCGTGGCTCTCGCAGGCGGTGCTCGCGCGCTTCCTGAGCTCGGGGCTGTGGGACCGCCACCTGCGCCGCCTGCAGGCGCGCAACCGCCGCAAGTACGAGCTTCTGGTTGACGCGCTGCGCGAGCACATGGGGGACAAGGTGGAGGTGATGGAGAACGGCACGGGAATGCACCTGCTGGTGAACGTGCCCGACGGGCGCCCGCAGTCCGAGCTCATCGCCGCCGCGCGCAGGGCCGGCGTGCAGGTGTACGGCACCGAGCAGTACTGGATCCGCAAGGAGAACGCGCTGCCCGGATGCGTGCTCGTGGGCTTCTCGGCCATCGAGGAGAAGGACATCGAGCCCGGCGTGCGCGCCCTGGCCCGCGCGTGGTTCGGGTAGGAGGGCCGATTCCCCGAGGAAGAGAGAGGCGCCCCGAAGTCCGGAGCGCCTTTCTTTCCCAGGGGTATTTCTGGAGATTTGGAACAGGTGGCGGGATTAAGCGCCTATCTCGCGGAACAGGTCGGTCTCACCATCCCATTCGACCATCGAGTCAATGACCATGTTATGGAGCGCCGTCGCACCGGAGGTGACCAGCTGAACCATCGCGCCAAACTGCTCGCGCATGTCAATCACGACAAACGAAGGCTTGCTGTTACGCGCCCGCACGGCTTCCTCGTCGGCTCCCGCAGCACGCGCCTTAGCCAGAGCCGCCTCCAAATCGGAGTAGCCGATAGTGATCACGGGGATGTTCAGCAGCTCACACGCTTCAAGCGCCTGGTCCATGTCCTCTACGAACAGATGAATGTGATTCATCCCCATAGCGTCCATGTCGTTATACTCCGTGAACATGGTCGGCGCATCGCCCACCTGCTGGACGACCTCAATGGAATGAGATCCCCATCCGCCATAGCACGCCTCGAACTTGAGGTTGCTGCAATCAACCTCTTCCCCGCGATAGATGAGTCGGCCGAACGTGTTAGTGGTGTGGAAGAAGGGGCCAGATCCGAAGAGGTCATGATGGTTCTGGGCGAATGCCTTCCAATCAGGCGCATAGAAGCCGATCTGATGGACGAAGTCACGCCCCTTGAAGTAATCCTTCAGGTCACCTTCATACTTCTGAGGAAGTCGGTCAGCCGCGTTCGTGGTCACCACGTCACCTGCGGCGGTCACGGTGACCTCACGCATCTCTGCGCCCGGCTTTTCCGCTTCAGCACCGGCTGAAGCCGCTTCCCCTTGGGAAGAAGCGCTCGACTGGGAGGAGGCACTCGGCTGAGGGGCGCATCCAGCCAGTGCTGCGGCCCCGGTCAAAGCAGCAGCGGTTCCCATAGCTAAAAACTTACGACGATCGATAGCGTTGTCCATGATGTCTACGTCCTTTCTTCACGTTGACATGCTTGCGAATGCACATCGGGAGAATGTGCATTCTGATTGCGTGCATCCATAAGATGCCTTATTGCTGGGGCAGGCCTGAGATGATGTTGTACCAGACGCCGCCCACGGAGACGCACAGGGCCTTCAGCTCGATATGGCCGGCATGGGTCGCGCTGCCGAGATAGAGCACCGAGCCGTCAGCCGCATCGCCGACGCCCCCGTCACCCCGGCGTATCCAGCGACCGCTGCCCACCTGCCCGTACTCGCACAGCTCGGAGCCATCGACTGCCGTCAAGACTCCCGTCTCCTTGTCTGTGCTCACGATAGGCAGCGCGCGCAGCTTGCCGGCGTTTCGAAGATCGCGAATGACCGCTGCCGCGGCCTCGCTCACCTGCGTTTTCGTCTGCTGGTCCTGAAGAAAGCAGCCCAATGCGTAAGTTCCCATGCCTGCCCTCTCAGGATCGAAGCGACTCTTTGAGTCGGTCGCAGCCGCATCCGCATCCTGCGGGATGCCTCTCCCGCTCGATGGCGTCCTCCTCGACGATTCCCACCAGCTCGATGTCGAAGATGAGGTCGCGGCCTGCCAGCTCGTGGTTGTGGTCGAAGCGCACCATGCCGTCCTTCGGCGGGAGCACCTTCACGCGGATCGAGCCTTCAGGAAGGGCGATCTCAATGAACTGCCCCACGGGGAGCTGATCAGCTCTGGGGAATTCCGCTGCAGGCACTTCCTCGATCAGGCTCTCGTCGTAGGCGCCGTAGCCCTCTTCGGGCGCGAGGCGCACGGTGGCCCGCTCTCCGGGAGCCATCTGGCTGACGGCGCGCTCAAAAGCCGGGAGCACCGTGCGGCTCCCCACGACGAAGTCCATGGGCTCGCCCACCTTGTAGGTATCGAGAAACTTCATTCCGTCGTCGAGCCGGCCTACCGCATGCACGAGCACTCTCTCGCCGATTTCTGCCATGATGCCCCTTTCCTTGATCCTGAACTCTCCGTTTTCCGCCGATGCCGCTAGCCCAGCGGGATGAACATCGACTCCTCGGAGCCGTCCCACTTCGCGCGCGCGCCGATGATGGCGTCGTGCAGGAACTTGGCGCGCGGCTCGACAAACTGGACGGCGAAGCCGAGCTGCTTGTGCAGGTCGGCCACCATGAAGCTCGGCTTGCCCGCGTTGGCCTTGACGGCCTCCTCGTCGGCGCCGGTGGCGCGGGCCTTCTCCAAGGCGTTCTGCAGGTCGGGGTAGCCGACGGTGATCACGGGCAGCCCGAGGAAGTCGCAAGCGTCTTGGGCCTCCTCCAGGCTCTCGACGAACATGTGGATATGGTTGAAGCCGGGTTTGTCGGGCTCGTTGAACTCGGAGAACATCGTCGGCACCTCGAACGGGTCCGGCTGAACCACTTCGATGGAATGCGAGCCCCAGGCGCCGTAGCAGGCATGGAACTCAAGTCCCGTGCAATCAACCTCGTCGCCGCGGTAGAGCAGCTTTCCGAAGGTGTTGGTGGTGTAGAAGAACGGACCCGAGCCGAACAGGCGGTTGTGCTCGGTCATGAACCCGCGCCAATCAGGAGCGCAGAAGCCGAGCATGTGAACCCAGTCGCGGTCCTTGAGGTAGTCGGCGTAGTCTTTGGTGATGATGCCTGCCATGAAAGTTCCTTTCCTCGCGTGCAGGGACGGTCGTTGCTAGCTCGCGTCCTCGGCGGACTCGGGCAGGGGCTTCAGCAGGAAGGTGATGAAGAACAGCACCACCCAGGCGGCAAGCGCCACGATCATGCACATGCGCATGCCGCTAGCAGGGTCGGCGGCCACGAGCAGCGTGAACACCGCCATGCCGATGCCGGCGCCCAAGTTCGATCCGAGCTGCACCACGGAGTTGCCCAAGGTGCGTAGATCGGGCGTGAGCTGAATCTGCGGGCCCGCGGACTGGGTGACCGTCTGCTGGGAGTTGAAGACGCCCGCGAAGAACATGAGGACGTAGATCACCCACACGGGCACGCCCGGGACGAGCACGAACACGAATGCCGCCATGATGACGACGCGGAACACGTTGCCCAAGGTCATCACGCCCTTGGCGTTGCCGCTCTTGGCGATCATCTTGCCGAACACGGGCCCGAGGAACAGGCCGAGCACGGCCATGAGAGCCGAGGCGATGCCCGCAGCCAGCGCAGGGCCGATGGCCATGCAGATAGGATCAGTGGCGAGGGTGCGCATGATGAAACCGCCGATGAAGAACGAGATGGTCATGGCGCCGAAGTTGTGCAGGAAGTTCGCGGCGGCGAAGACCATGGTGTTGCGGTCCTTCAGAGCCCTCACGGGCACGATGGCATCGTTGCCCTTCTTCTTGATGATGATCACCAGGGCCACCAAGGCCACGGCGGATACGGCCAGCAGCGTAAAGGACAGCGGGCTGCCGAAGCGAACATAGCTCGATCCCATGGAGAGCACGATGATGAGGGCTGCGAGGAAGACCGTGATGGCCGCCGCCCCGGCGAAGTCGAACTTGCCGCCCTTGACGGCGAACGGCGCCGCCTCGGCAGCGGTGGCCTTGACGCCGAAGAGCATGAGCACGGCAGCCACGGCGAGCAGCGCCATCGGAATGGCGCTCCACACGCGCCAGCTCACGTTATCGACGACGAAGCCGCCGAAAAACGGGCCTATGAGCATGGCGGCGGACATCATCGTGCCGACAAGCCCCAGATAGACGCCGGCCTTCTGCTTGTCATACATATCGCGCACCATGGTGAAGCCCACGGCGAACACCGCGCCGCTCACCAGGCCCCAGAAGATGTTGGCCACGATGATGGCCATCATGCTCGGCGCGAAGACGCGCACGAGCAGTACCACGGCACCAGCTGCGAAGCCTCCGCCAGCAAGCAGGCGCTTCATGGCAGGGTTTCTCGCGGCGATGAAGCCGAAGATGGGCATGACGCACACGCTCAGGATGCCGCTGATGCCCTGAGCAAGGCCGTAGATCTCCATGCCGCCGATCTCAGCTGCGGCGGCGGGAAACACGATCGAGTTGGTGGTGGATACCATAAGGTTGGCCATGACACCCAGATACACCGCGATGAGCGTCATCATCTTCTTGGCGTTGGGGGCATCCATGAACGGATTGCCCGTCTTCCCCTCAAGTTGGGTCATTTTCCCCTCGTTTCCGCAGAGGCACCGTGCCCCCTGCTGTCGAATAGTTAGCAAAGCTCTCCGCCGTCGACGACGAGATGCTGCCCGGTCATAAAGCCAGAGGCGTCGCTGGCCAGGTACAACACGCCGTAAGCGCAGTCGTCCACGTTGCCGAAGCGACCCAGGGGGATGGCCGGCAGCTTCATCTTCGCGAAGCCCTCGTTGACGGTGGCGCCGTGGGTCATGTCGGTGTCGATGAAGCCCGGGTAGAACGTGTTCACGCGCACGCCCTTGGGCGCGAGCAGCTTGGCCAGGCACGGCGTGAGCGAGCGGATGGCGCCCTTGGTGGCGGTGTAGGCCACCGAGCCCGCGGCCTTCCACGCGGCCAGCGAGGCGATGGGGATGATGGAGCCCACCCCGTGCTTGCCGCATTCCTCCCAGCCGTACTTCACCATGTAGAACACGCCGTCCAAGTTGATGCCCTGAACGCGCTTCCAGTTCTCGACGTCGAAGGCGGCCTCAAGCCCGCCGGAGAGCGAGAGCCCCGAGATGCCGGCGGCCAGCACCATGATGTCAAGGCGGCCAAACTTCTCCACGCATGCCTCGACGGCAGCTTTGCAGTCCTCCTCCCGGGAGACGTCGCAGACCGCGTAGGCCGCCTCGCCGCCAGCTTCCTCGATCTCAGCCACAGCCTCCTGAAGCTTGTCCTCGCGGCGCGCCGTGAGGAACACCTTGGCTCCGTAGCTCGCGAGCAGCTTAGCCGATTCGTTGCCGATGCCGTGGGAGCTGGCGCCGGTGATGAGCGCAACGCGACCAGAGAGGTCGAACAGGTTCTTCTCCTCCATTTGCTTTCCCCTTCTGTGGAAGGCGGGGCCTTTCCCCTTCCGGCCCCGCCTGTTTTAAGCGATGATGTCTTTACTTGCCGCCCATGAGCGCCGCCATGGGGATGAGGGCCGGCGTGTTCTCGTCGGCGTTGGCAGCCAGCGCGGCCACGCCCTGCCAAAGCTGCTCGATGGGAGCGTTCACCTCGATGAAGCTGCCCAGCTGCTCGCGGGCGTCGAAGTACATGACGTGCAGGCCCTGGCCCGAGGTCATGTCCATGGCAACCTCGATGCCCGCCTCGGCGAACTCCGCCGCGACGGCGTCCACGTCGTCGGACCAGATGCACAGGTGGTGCAGTCCGTAGTGGCCGAGATCCTTGTAGACGTCGGGCTCGTCAGTGAGCACTTCGATGAGCTCGATCTGCATGTCGCCGAAATGCCCCAAGGCGCAACGCGAGCGCATGCCCGAGGGGGCGCCGCGATAGGTGAGGCTCGCGGGCTCGGAAGAACCCAAGTCGACAAAGGGGCCCGTGCCGAGCAAGTCGCGGAACCGCTTGGCCGACTCCTCGATGCTCTCGACGTAGTAGCCTACTTGCTTGATGCCGTACTTGTTGAGCAGTGTCTGCGTCATGGTTATCTCCTTGCGTGAGACGGTGCGGTAATAGGGGCGTTATCGTGCCGCAGGCGGCTTGGGCGCAGCCGGGGCGGCAGGCGGCTTGGGAGAGGACGGGGCAGTGGGCGCTTTGATGTTCGCGTCAAGCTTCGCCTGGTCAGCATCGAAGTCCTTGATGCTGTTGTCGAGCTCGGCTCCGCATTCCTCGCACACGCGAGCCACCGGCTTGTTGGGCTTGCCGCACGCCGGGCACACCTTCATCGAGACTTCCGCTGGTCTGAAGCACATAGCGCTTTCCTTTCTTCTTCTTGCAAGGGGCGCGCCGCCTGCGCGCACGCGCCCCTACTCGTAGTTCTAGGCGAGAGCCAGGTCAGGCAGGCCTTGGTCCTTGGTGCGAGTGGACACGTCCATGACGAGCGTCTTGCCGTCCTTCTCCACCGTCAGCTTCCAGTCGGCCTCGGGAAGGCCGTCCAGGCAGAAGTCGCCCCAGGAGTTGGTCTCCGTCGTGAAGGTGCCCTCGTCGGAGGCGGCCGTCACCTTGGCGCCCTCGACGATCTCCTTCGCCTCGGGGTCGTACACCGTGGCGGCGATGAACTTCTTGGGGAGCCCCCGATAGAACACGCGCGGCTTCGTACCGTACTCGGGATGAAGCACCTCGGTGCCCTCAAGGTCAAGGTCGCTCTCCTCGCCGAACAGGATGACGTCCACATGGCAGTTGTCCACGCAACGCGGCACGCGGATGGGCGAGTCAACGTCGTCAAGCAAATGCGCGCAGCCCGTGCACTTCTGCGGGATGTCCAGAGCGTCGTTCCAGTAAATGCAGTGGTAGGGGCAAGCCTCCATGATGGCTCGCTGGCCCTTCGACTTCACCGGGTCGATGATGACCAGCCCGTCATCGCGACGGTAGACCGCGCCGTCCTTGGCGGCGGCCATGCAGGGGGCGTTCTCGCAGTGGTTGCACAGCGTGGGCATGTAGGTCACGCGCACGTGGGACCCTCCGCCGCGCTCAAACTGCTTGAGCTTCAGCCAGAACTGGCCCACCTCAGGCTCAGCCTCCGCGTAGGGCATCCATGCCTGGTCGCAGTGCTCGTCCTTGCAGCCGATCTGGCAGTCATGGCAGCCCACGCACTTGGTGAGATCGATCAGAAATGCTTTCATGGTTGTCTCCTTCCCGGTCGCTCGCTACTCGATGACCCAGGAGTTGTAGTTGATGCCGATGGCCGGGTCGTAGTCGCGCGCAAAGGCCTCGGGGTACTTCTCTTTCCACTCGTCGTATTCGGCCTGCTCGAGCTTCTCCACCTCAAGCAGGTAGCCGGTGACGGCGAAGCCCTTGCAGTGCTTGGACACCTGGTTGGTGGGGCTGATCAGGTTGATGGCGCCGCCACGGTCGATGTGCGGAGCGATGGGATCCACGCGGCTGCCCTTGTTCACCATGACCGAGCCCGGGGTGATGCGCTCGGAGATGCGCACGCCGCACAGGACGATGCCGCGCTCGTTGTAGAGCTTCGCGATGTCGCCGTTGGCAAGGCCGCGGGCCTTGGCGTCAACCTCGTTCATCCAGACCGGCTCGTAGTAGTAGCCGTCGGCGCCCTTCACCTTCACGGTCTCGATCTCACGGAACCACTTGATGTCGTCGCCCTGCACGTGCACGCGGAAGCGGGCGGGGTTGGCGGTCACGAGCAGCGGATAGTCCTTGCAGCGCTCGCCCCACAGCGACTCGTCGTGGGTCCAGCCTTCCTCGGCAGGGCCGCCGATGATCCAGCGGGCCATGGGCGTGCGCTCCTTGTCGTCCGGGAAGTTGTCGGCCAGAGCCTGGCTCCAGAACTCGATCTTGCCCGTGGGGGTGTCCAGAGGATTGGCCTCCGGGTCCTCGTAGAACAGGCGCATGCCCGGGGACAGTTCCTTCCAATCGGGGGCGAGCTTCGGGAAGTAGTAGCCCTTCTCCTGGAAGGTCTCCCAGCTGATCTCCTCGCCGAGGCGGGACTGGTCGAAGCCGTACCTGATCCACTCGTCCTGGGTCATGCCCAGATCGATCTGATCGCGGATGCCGAAGCGATCAGCCAGCTTGCAGGCGATCTCGAAGTCGGAGTAGGACTCGCCCACGCGGTCGCAGGCAGGCGGGGTGAGGCCGGAGTGCGGCTGGAACACGATCATGCCCGAGCCCATGGAGTCGTTGTCCTCGACGCAGGTCGTGACGGGAAGCACCAGGTCGGCGAAGAGCGAGTCGTTCTCAAGCCACTGGTGGTTGGTCACGAAGAACTCCACCTCGTTGGTGCGGATGGCGTCCTGGTAGTTGAAGCCGCCGTCCCAGCAGTTCATGTTGCAGGGCTTCTCCGACCAGAGCATGTGCACCTTGTTGATGCGAGGCTCCTCGGTCGGGGCCTCCTTGCCCATGGCAGCGGCCATGGCCTGCTGCATGGCCAGCGCCGCCTTCGGGTCAGCCGGGTAGTTGAACTCTTGGAACTGCTCGGAAGTCTCCACGTATACGATGGCCGGGCTGCCCCACCACTTGGCATGGCCCTTGGTGAGCGCCTCGGCCACCATGGTGCGGGGAATGGACTGCGCGTTGGGGTAGAACATGCGGCACTGGTTGATGGAGCTGTAGGGTGCCGAGGTGGAGCGGGCGATGTTGGCCTTGGCCATGGAGGAGGCGTTCAGGTGCAGCTGCTGGACGCCGGGCTTGCCGAGGCCCTGCAGAGCCAGCTTGTAGGCACCGGTGCGGCCCGGCTCATGGGAGTAGGGCGTCTTCACGGAACCGGAGGAGAAGTGCGCATGCGAGGTGACCTTCTTGGCTACGTTGCGCGCATAGGCCTTGATGGTCCACTCGGGCACGCCGCAGCGCTCGGCAGCCCACTCCGGCGTCTTCGGAATACCGTCCTCGCGACCGAGCACGTAGTCCTCCAGCTTGTCGAAATGCACGGTGTGGGTGGCGACGTACTCCTTGTCGTAGAGTCCCTCGGTGAGCCACACGTAGATGACGCCGTAGTCGAAGGCCACGTCGGTGTTGGGAAGGATGGGGATCCACTTCATCTCCGGATGGCAGACGGCGGTGTAGTTGCAGAAGGGATCGACGATGACGAACTCCTTGCCGAGTTCCTCCCAGAACTTGAGGAGGCGGCTCCAGAACTGGCTGCCGTAGTTCTGGGTGAGCTCCCAGTCGCCGGCGTCGAAGCAGATGAGCTCGGAATACTCCGTGATGTCCTTGATGACGTTCCAGGAGTTGTAGCCGGTTTGGGGCGGAGCGATCATGCCCAGGCCCTTGTTGGAGCCGGAGCCCCACACGTGCTTGGCACCCCAGTACCAGCCCTCGACGGAGTCAGGCGTACGGGTCTCGCGGGTGTAGCCGCCCAGCTTGCTCATGAAGGTGGAGTGCATGCCGCCGCCGGCGTGCAGGTCCTTCGACTCACGATGGCCGTCCTCGCCGATGGTGAACACGGAGTAGGGGCCGTAGGTGTCGATGATGCGGCGAATCTCGCTCTCCATGATGTCAAGGGCCTCATCCCAGCTGATGCGGACGAACTTGGAGCGGCCGCGATTGGCAGCGTTGATCTTCGCGGGGTCGCCACCGGGCTCCCAGTCAACGCGCTTCAAGGGATAGCGCACGCGGTTCTTGGAGTACACGCGGTTCTTGTAGGCCAAGGCGAAGTAGTTCGGCGCCGTCTTCATGGGCGGTGCGAACGTCTTGCCGTCGACCTCCAGGGTCCACAGCGAGTCAGCGAGCTCTTCAGCGGTGTAGTTTGCGTCGATTCGCATCGGGCGGATGCGAACGATCTTTCCGTCCTTGGAGTCGACCGCCGTCATCTCACCGCCCGTGCCGCCGCATGCAATACTCTGCAGCGTGGTAGTAATTGCGCTGGCCTTAGGCGACTCTACCTGGGTATTCTCATTACCCATATCCTTCTCCTCTCTTTAGCTTGCGCTAACGGGAAAGCGGCACCTCGACCGATTCGAGATTGCATCCGCTTTTACCCCTAGCAAGACAGTGCCTTAAAGGAGAGGACGGTCGCAAGAATCAAAGAACCCTGTTTGCGGCGGTTTTCTGCGCACTCAGGACAGCTGTTTAGAGCCTCCTTACACTTTCAGAATTTGTAAGGCTTCGCCGGGCAAGAAAAGAAAATGCCCGCTCGCTTGAGAGCAGGCATCGCAACGCAGGCAAAGCGACAGGGCGAGCAGCGGCGCTTCAGCTACTGGGCCAGCTACTGCGCCCTGCCTGAATGAGCGCCGAAGTGCTCAAGCCAGAACGAGTAGGTCAGGTTGTTGTAGAGCGTCGCAAGCTCGGAGACCGACATGTCAAAGCCGTCGAGGATCCACTTCTCCATGATCATCGCCTGCGAGGATGCGAAGAAGTACGCGACATAGTCAGCCCTGCGCTCAGATCCTCGGTATCCGATCTTCGTCAGATGCTGTCGGTCAAACTCGTAGATGACCTTTGTCACGGCCCTGATGAACGAATTGTCATTCCCGTGCATCGAGAGCACCAGACGCGAGTACAGCTCTTTCTCGTTAAGAAGCCCGCTGTACATCTTCGAGACGAGCGTGTACTCGACCTGCTTGATGTCCCTCAGCTCGTCACAGGAGAACATGGTATGGAACTGCTCGATAGCCCGAAACGCGTCGTTCCTGAACACCGTCGCGAGGAGGTCTTCCTTGTTCTGGAAGTAGTCGTAGAAGGTGTTGCGGGAAACATGGGCCTCTTTGCAAATGTCCCCGATCGAGACGCTCCGATAGCGTCGCTCTAAGACCAGCTGGCGAAAGCTCCGTTCTAGAGCGCCCTTTACATCATTGTTGGCAGCATGACCGCTCATCAGATTCCCTCTCCCCCGCAAAGAAAGCCATTCAAGCGATAAAACCCACCCGCTATCTCACCGACTTTCGGTAATTATAATGGATTTTCCAGCAGAGCTGCCAGTCCCTGCCAGGCTCCTCCCGCCCAGCGACAATCCCGGGGGACGCCTCAAGCTCGGCAGCGAGCTGCTGTACCTCATCGCGCTCTGCGAGCGCGCCACTCGCGGTGATCAAGGCAGCGCAGCAGCAGAGCCCCGCGCAGGCATGGTTCGGATAGGGAGCGGCGAAGGGGCGGGGCGTCCCCTTCCTACGCCTCCGCATCAAGAAGCAGCCGAGCTTCGAGCAGCCACCACCTTCTGCGCTCTGACCAGCCGATCATCGTTGTTTCAAATGATCTGTCGGTTGGTTTTCGAGTTTCCCCTGTCAGGTCCACTCCCTGAACCGGGACCGCAAGCCCCTTAGACGCGACACGACATCTGCTGCGTCAAAACAGCACTGCTCGTCGAGAACGTATATGCGCTGCATCTTCTCGAAAGCCTCGAAGACGGGGTCTGCTAAGTCCGCACGCAGGTAAGCGAAGTCCGCTGGACGGGCTTGCGCTTGGTTGCTTCCTATCCGCGAGAGCTCCTCCGCCCTCTTGAACCGCGCAACGCTTTCGAATGAGCCCTCAGTGGACAGCAGGGCGCGAATGTTCTCGTCGTCAACGAGGACGCAGACGTCGTATAAGTGCTTAGCAGCGTCGAGCAGCATGCCTCGTTCGTAATAGAACTGGGCGGCAAACACCTTGTCGACGAAGATCCTCTCAAGCGTGATGGTCTGCACCTCGAAGGGAAACACAGAAAACGAGCCTGACAAGACTTCCCTCTCAGTTGAGTCGGCGAGGTCCCATACAAGGGCGCTGACCTCCATTGGAGCAGTAGGCTCGCTCACCGTGAACGAGGTCGCCTCGACCTTCACCCGCCCGAAGCGCTGGAGGGCGTCGAGCGCGGCAAAGGGAACCGTCCCCTCGTAGCGGTAGACGGAGGTAATGGAGCCGCGCCTGTTGCTGGAATCGGGGTCCTCCTTGTCCCGCACGAGTGCCACATAGCCGTTCGCGGCAGCCTCGAGCCTCTTCTTGCCCTGCGTCTTGCTGCAGCCGTCCGTACGCACCATAATGTCTATGTCCTCGCTGAACCGCCGCATCTTCCCCAGGGCCTTGTAGAGCGCTGTGCCGCCTTTGAAGTAGGCAGGCAGCCAGTCCTGCTTCGATGCGAGCTCCTCGAGGAGAAGCGTCACGTAGTAGTCCTTCTCGAGTATGTCCGCACGCATGCCGCTCCTTTGCGACAGGCGCAGCAGCAGAGCCCGAAACGCGGCTCTGTCCTCGTGGAGCCTCATCATGCCGCATCCCTCTCCGCCATCCTGGCCAGCGACCTGACAACGCTTGTGGGGTAGTATCGGCTCGCCATCCCCAGGAGCTTGCCGAGGTCAAGACGCCCGCGGACGTGCCGCCACAGGACGCCTTCGGGATCATCTCCGTCCACCGCGAGGCGCACCAGGTTAGCGACGGCATCGAGCGATTGCAGGTACTCCGCATTCTCAGCCGTCACCCGCGTCTTGGGCCTCAACAGCTTCACGGAGAGGAGCTTCGCCTTGGTGTCGCGCACGTTGGCGTTGGTGGCTATCTCGATCTCGCGGGGCATCCACGTACATGCCCCCACCTCATGGAGGAAAGCTGCGCCGGTCACGTAGCCGACGACGTCTTCGCCCGTGTTGACGTACAGGCGCGCCGCCAACTCGGCCGGGTCCAGCGGAACAGCCCCGAAGGCGCTCCGCTCGGGGCGGTAGACGATCCCGCTGCAGAAGCGCTCGACGATCCCGGCCTCGATCAGACGGCTCACGTTTACCGAGACGAGATTCCTCGCCTCGCCAAGGGGAATGGAGAGCTCGTCCGCCAGGCTGTGAGCCATCTCGCGCGTGATGATCGGAATGCCGACCGGGTAGCCGCATATCCTGTCCCGTATGGCCGTCGCGTACTCCATGGCGCACCTCCTCATGCGTAATTTTATTGTATGAAATTCTATTAAATGTGTCAATATAATTACATCATGCCCAAACCACCGGAGAAGAGAGAGGCGCCCCGAAGTCCGGAGCGCCTCTCTTTCCCAGGGGTATTTCTGGAGATTCAAACCGCGAGATCAGGACGCGTCCCTACTTCCCCGGCTCTGCGGATTCGCGGGCCACCAGGGACAGAAGCGCGCTTGCGAGCTCGACTACGCCTCGGTAGTAACCGTCGGCGCATTCGCCGCAGATGCGCTGGCAGAACGCGTCGATCCAGGCAAGGGGGCGGTCAGCCGCAAAGGCAGCGCCGGCTTCGGCGCTGGCCTGGTCACCGCAGGCGGCGCGCTCGCAGAGCGTGGCGAGGTACAGCAGCTCGATGCCGATGTGGTCCGCGTACTGGTTGTTCTCGTTCGAGATCCTCAGGCCGGCCTCGCGCAGAAGGCGCTGCATCTCGAACGTGGCCTCGCCGAACCCGACGGAGACGTCAGCGTTGCGGTAGAACGTCTCCCAAGGCGCGGCGCTCGGCCGCGGCGGGCCGATGAACAGGTGCGTGTACTCCACCGAAATCTCCCGAACCAGATCGTCCTCGTCCAGGGCCGCGCGCTTCCCCTCGGCGTAAGCGAGGCAGCGCGAAACAGAAGCGGCCACTTCCTCGTCCCCGAAATCGGGGAACTCCCGCCAAAACGAGGGGTCAACGCCATACCGCTCCGTCTGGCTCATGGGAGCGAGCAGGGAGTTCCCCAAAAAGGCGAACGCCTGGGAGAGCTCCGTCCAAGTCTGGGAGTCGAAGTTCATCACAAGTCCTTTCTCGAAGGGAGGCGCGGCTGAAGCCAGCAGCTTGCCGCGCCTGAGGCGCCCCGCGCCGCAGGAGGGGGCGCGGCGCGGGGGCTGACGGGGCGGGGGCGCGGCCGGGGAGGGGCCCCGGCGCGCCGTCGGGGAGGGCTACTTCGAGGCCGAGGCGGCGCGGCC
>NZ_JAAVTO010000042.1 GCF_013185065.1 Adlercreutzia sp. ZJ473
GGGCCCGCACCGCGGCGGCGGGCGCGGCGGGCGCAGCGGGCACGGCGGCGGCGCCACGCCGCACATAGACCTGTCGTTCATGGACAACATCAAGGGCCCGCAGAGCAAGGGCGCTGCCGTGGTGCTCGTCATCCTGGCGGTGGTCGTCCTGGCGGCGCTGTACTGGTGGTTCCACCCGGCGATCAACATCCACTCGGTTGACACCTGGAGCTTCGTGGCCATCTTCATCCTGCTGCCCATCTTCCTGTTCTTCGCGAACAAGTCGCGCAACTACAAGGCGGGCAGCGCGAAGGTGGAGAAGAACGCCGGGAAGGCCAAGACTTACAAGGTGCTGGCGTTCATCCCCGTGGCCGTGGCGCTCGTGGGCGTGCTCGGCGCGGTGATGTCGCTGTCCTTCATCCCGGGGAACGCCGAGAAGTACGCCAACGTGCTGAAGACCGACACGCTCGACTTCGCGACGGACATCCAGGAGGTCAACTACTCCGAGATCCCCGTGATCGACCGCGACTCGGCCATCCTTCTGGGCAACCGCGAGATGGGCTCGATCCCCGACTACGTGAGCCAGTTCGAGGTGTCCACGCTCTACAGCCAGATCAACTACCAGGGCGAGCCGGTGCGCGTGAGCCCGCTGGTCTACGCCGACCTGTTCAAGTGGTTCACCAACCGCGAGGGCGGCATCCCGGCGTACTCGCTCGTGAACATGACCACGCAGGACGCCGAGATCGTGCGCCTGGGCGACGCCCCCATCCACTACTCGCAGTCCGAGCCGCTCGTGCGCAACATCGACCGCCACGTGCAGCTGAAGTACCCCTTCTACATGTTCGACGAGAAGTCCTTCGAGATCGACGAGGACGGGCACGCGTGGTGGATCTGCCCCGTGAAGGAGTTCACCATCGGCCTGTTCGGCGGCACCACCATCAGCCGCGTCATCCTGTGTGACGCGACCACGGGCGAGTGCACCGACCTCGCGGTTTCCGAGGTGCCCGAGTGGGTCGACCGCGTGTACCCCGCTGACCTGCTCATCCAGCAGTACAACTGGTACGGCACCTACCACAACGGCTGGCTGAACTCGTTCCTGGGCCAGGAGGGCGTCGTGCGCACCACGCCGGGCACCGACGGCACGCTCGGCTACAACTACATCGCCAAGGACGACGACGTGTGGGTGTACACCGGCGTCACCTCGGCCACGGCCGACAACTCCATCATCGGCTTCGTGATGGTGAACCAGCGCACGCAGGAGTCGCACTTCTACAGCGTGTCGGGCGCCACCGAGGAGTCGGCCATGCAGTCGGCTGAGGGCCAGGTGCAGAACTTGCGCTACACGGCCACCTTCCCCATCCTCATCAACGTGGCTGACCAGCCCACGTACTTCATGGCGCTCAAGGACGGCGCGGGGCTGGTGAAGAAGTTCGCCATGGTGGATATCCAGCGCTACCAGAACGTGGCGGTGGGCGACACGGTGGCTGAGACGCAGAAGACCTACGAGGCGCTGCTCGCCACCAACGGCGTGGTGGCCGAGGGCGACGGCGCGGCCCTGGACGACGCGCTCACGGCCTCGGGGACCATCCGCTCGATGGCCCAGGCGGTCATCGAGGGCAACTCGCACTTCTACGTGACGCTCGACGGCAACTCCGCGATCTTCGACTTCGCGCTGCCGGGCCTGCTCGACATCGTGAGCTACCGCGTGGGCGACCCCATCGAGTTCACGTACCTCGAGGGCACGAGCGCGAACGTGGCGTACGAGATCCGCGGCGCGAACGCGGGAGGCTCGGGGGACGCGGGCGCGGCTGACGCCAAGGCCGAGCCCGAGGCGCAGGAAGCCGCGCAGGGTGCCGGCGCCTCGCAGAGCGCAAGCAGCTCGCAGGACGCCGCGCAGGGTGCCGGCGCCCCGCCGAGCTCGCAGGGCTCTTCGGGAGGAAACGCGTAAGGAGCGCGTAAGGGACTTCGGGAGAAGCTGTGCGAGGAGCCTTCGGGGGCAAAGAGGCCCTTGACAGGCGATGCGCGAGCGGTACAATAGACAGGCTGCATCACCGAGGTTCGCTGAGGCGCTGCAGTGACTTGGATCAATTGTTCCGCTGCTTAAGACAGCAGGTACCCGCAAGGGTTTAATCGCGCGAGCGGCCCGCCGAGGTGGTTGCAAACACGTTGCTTGCCGACCCCCGCCGTCTTGAGATGTGCGGGGGTCGTTCTTTTCTCAAGGAGCGATCCCACCCCGCAAGGGCGGAACGCGAGTTTGAGAAAAAGGAGGTGTACGTAGAAGATGCCCAATGCCCAGAATACCGAGATGCTTTCCAACATCAAGGCCGACCTCGACGGCGTGACCGCCATGTGGATCGTAGACTATCGCGGCTTGACCGTGAAGGAGGTGCAGGCTCTGCGCGGTTCCATCCGCGAGGCCGGCGCAACCATGAAGGTCTACAAGAACACCCTCATGCACATCGCGCTGGAGCAGGCCGAGCTGCCCACGCTTGACGGCATGCTGAAGGGCCCGAGCGCGTTCGTCTTCGCCGGTTCTGACGTGGCTGCCGCCGCCAAGGCCGTGAAGGAGTTCGCGAAGGGGAACGACAAGCTGGAGATCAAGGGCGGCTTGATGGAAGGCGCGGCAGTCACCGCTGCCGAGGTGGAGGCCATCGCCTCTCTGCCTTCTCGCGAGGAGCTCATCGCTCAGATCGCCGGCGCCATTTCCGGTGTCGCTCGTGGCCTCGCCGTTGCGCTCAACGGCGTGCCGCGTGGTCTGGCCCAGGTCACGAAGGCCGTGGCCGACCAGAAGGAAGCCGCCTAGAGGCGGCGAAGCGGGCGGCATAAGGTGTGCTGCCTGACGTGAAAAAACGCTATGGCCGAAGCGCAAAGGTGCGCCCGGCCGCTTTGAAAGGAAACTAACATGGCTGTTACTCGTGAAGAGATCATTGAGGCTCTGAAGGAGATGTCCCTGCTCGAGGCTTCCGAGCTCGTGAAGGACATCGAGGAGACCTTCGGCGTGTCCGCCGCCGCCCCGGTTGCCGTCGCTGCCGCTGCTCCTGCTGAGGGCGGCGCTGCTGCTGAGGAGAAGACCGAGTTCGACGTCGTGCTCGAGGGCTTCGGCGACAACAAGATCGCCGTCATCAAGGTTGTCCGCGAGATCACCGGCCTGGGCCTGAAGGAGGCCAAGGCTGCCGTCGAGGAGGCCCCCAAGGCCATCGTCGAGGGCGTCAACAAGGAGAAGGCTGACGAGGTCAAGACCAAGCTCGAGGAGGCTGGCGCGGCTGTCACCGTCAAGTAGCCCTTCCGGGTTCTCAGACAGATTCTTCAGCGGGGCGCGCACCTTCGGGGTGCGCGCCCTTTTTCTTAAGGGAGGTGGCGCGTGGCTTGCGAGGACGCGAAGAGCCGGCTGCGGCGGGTGATAGGGAACGAGGGCGTCGAGCGGCTCGATGGGGCGTGCGTGGCGGTGTTCGGCATCGGCGGCGTGGGATCGAGCTGCGCCGAGGCGCTTGCGCGCGGCGGCGTGGGGACGCTCGTGCTGGTGGACCGCGACGTGGTGTCGCCGAGCAACGTCAACCGGCAGGCCATCGCGTTTGCGAGCACGATGGGGCGCGCGAAGGTCGACGTGATGGAGGCCATGGCGCGCGAGATCAACCCCGACGTGCGTGTGGTGACGCGCCAGGCGTTCGTTCTGGACAACGTGGGCGAGGTGCTCGACGGCGCGCCAGCCCCCGACTTCATCGTGGACGCAGTCGACACGGTGACGGCCAAGGTCGCGCTGGCGCGCTATGCGCAGGAGCGCGGCATCCCGATTGTGGCCTCGATGGGCGGCGCGAACAAGCTCGACCCCGCGCAGCTGCGCTTCGCCGACCTGTTCTCCACGCAGGGCTGCCCGCTGTGCCGCGCGGTGCGCAAGGCCGCGCGCGCGGCGGGCGTCGAGGCCCTGCGCGTGCTGTACTCGCCCGAGCGGCCGGTGCGCGTGGAGGCGGCGGCGGGCGCAGCGCGCGCCGAGCGCACCGAGCTGGGCACGATGTCGTACATGCCGCCGATCATGGGGCAGATGCTGGCCGGGTACGTGATCCGCGCGCTGCTGGGGATATAGGGCTCGTCAGAGCTTCTTCACGCTCATGGCGCGCATGGCGTTCAGGATGGCGAGGACGGCCACGCCCACGTCGGCGAACACGGCCATCCACATGTTGGCGATGCCGAAGGCGGCCAGGATGAGCACGGCGAACTTCACGCCGAGCGCGAACGCGATGTTCTGCCGCACGATGCGCATGGTCTTGCGGGCGACGCGGATGGCGCGCGCGATCTGCGAGGGGCGGTCGTCCATGAGGACGACGTCGGCGGCCTCGATGGCGGCGTCGGAGCCCATGGCGCCCATGGCGATGCCGACGTCGGCGCGGGTGAGCACGGGCGCGTCGTTGATGCCGTCGCCCACGAAGGCGAGCTTGGCCTTCGCGCTGGCGCCGGCGTTCGCCTCGAGCAGGCGCTCGACCTGCTCCACCTTGCCCTGCGGGAGGAGCTCGGCGTGGAACTCGTCGATGCTCAGGTCAGATGCCACGGCGCGTGCCACGTCGGCGCGGTCGCCGGTGAGCATGACGGTCCGCCTCACGCCCGCCTCGTGCAGGGCCGCGATGGCCGCTGCCGCGTCCTCCTTCAGCTCGTCGGCGATGACGATGCAGCCCGCGTACGCGCCGCCCTTCGCCACGTAGAGCACCGTGCCGGCGACGGCGTTCTCCTCCCATGTCACGCCGTGGGCGCGCATGAGCTTGCCGTTGCCGACGAGCACCTCCTGCCCGTCGACGGTCGCCCTCACGCCGTGCCCGCTGACCTCCTCGACGTCCTCGACGCGCGCGTGGTCGAGGGCGCTGCCGTATGCGGTGCGCACCGACGCGGCGATGGGGTGGTTGGAGTAGGCTTCGGCATGTGCGGCCAGGTCGAGCAGCTCCTCGCGCGTGAGCGCGCCGGCGGTCTCGACGGCGGTCACGGCGAACGTGCCGTTGGTGAGCGTGCCGGTCTTGTCGAACACGACCGTGTCAACCTGCGCGAGCGCCTCGAGGTAGTTGGAGCCCTTCACCAGGATGCCGACGCGCGACGCGCCGCCGATGCCGCCGAAGAACGACAGCGGCACGGAGATCACGAGCGCGCAGGGACACGAGACCACGAGGAACACGAGCCCGCGCTGGATCCAGTCGGCCCAGCCGCCGCCGAGGACGACGGGCGGGATGAGGGCGAGCAGCACGGCGACGCCCACGACCACGGGGGTGTAGTAGCGCGCGAAGCGGGTGATGAAGTTCTCGGTGCGCGCCTTCTTCTCGGAGGCGTTCTCCACCAGCTCGAGGATGCGGCTCACGGTGGAGTCCTCGAACGGCTTGGTCACGCGCACGGTGAGGGCGCCCGTGAGGTTCACGCAGCCGGAGATGACCTCGTCGTTCTCGCGCGCTTGGCGCGGGACGGACTCGCCGGTGAGCGCGGCGGTGTCAACCTGCGACGCGCCTTGCACGACGACGCCGTCAAGTGGGATGCGCTCGCCGGGCTTGACGATGATCTCGTCGCCCGGGCTCACCTCGAAGGGGTCGACCTGCGTGAGCTCGCTGTCCACCATGATGTTGGCGAACTCGGGCGCGATGTCCATCATGTCGGCGATGGACTTGCGGCTCTTGCCTACCGCGTAGCTCTGGAACAGCTCGCCGACCTGGTAGAACAGCATGACGGCGGCGCCTTCGGCCATGTGCGGCTCGGTGTCGGGGAACAGCACCAGCGCGAACGCGCCCACGGTGGCCACGGTCATGAGGAAGCTCTCGTCCATGGCGTTGCCGCGCATGATGCCGCGCGCCGCCTTGACGAGCACGTCGTATCCGGCGATGAGGTAGGGGACGAGGAAGAGCGCGAACTCGGCGTAGAGCGCGCCGGGATGCCCGAGCTGCGAGGCAAGCCAGCCGGACTCGGCGATGAGGTAGACGAGCACGAAGAGGATGAGCGCAACGATGATGCGGTTGCGCCAGCGTTTCTGCTTGGCGTTCATGAGAGAGGTCCTTCGTGCGGCGGGCTTAGCGCAGGATGAGGCAGTCGGGCTCGTACTTGGAGCAGATCTGCTGGGCCTGGTCGACGATGGCGCCGAAGCTGGCGGCGTCGGGCACGTCGGCGTCGATCATGAGCTTCTGGGTCAGGAAGTTGACGGTGGCCTTGCTCACGCCGTCGAGGTCGTTGATGTCGGCCTCCATCTTGGCGGCGCAGTTGGCGCAGTCGAGGTCCTGGAGCTTGAATGCCTTGCGCATGATGATGTCCTTTCGAGTTGGTTGCGGATTGTTCGCGGGTCGCTTGCAGGCTGCTTGCAGGTTGCAAGCGGGCGGCCCTTCGGGGTGGTTGACGGTTGCTTGCGGACGGGCGGGGCGTGCGCGCTACTCGCAGAGGTGCGTCATGCCCTGGGCGAGCATGGTGTAGACGTGGTTGTCCGACAGCGAGTAGATCACGTTCTTGCCGTCGCGCTGGAACTTCACGAGGCGCGCCTGCTTGAGCGTGCGCAGCTGGTGCGACACCGCGCTCTGCGTGGCGCCGATGATCTCGGCGATGTCGGCGACGCAGCGCTCGCGCTCCATGAGCGCGTAGAGGATCTTGATGCGCGTGGTGTCGGCGAACACCTTGAACAGGTCGGCGAGGTCGTAGAGCAGCTCCTCGTCGGGCATGGTGTCGAACAGGCACGCGGTCTCCTCGCGGTTGCAGCCGCAGGGGCAGTCGATGGCGCGCGCGGAAGGGGAGCGTTCCACGACGCGCGTCGCCTCGCGGACGACGTTGTGTGCGGTGGGGGCGCTTGCGTTAGCGTGCGCGGCAGCGTGCGAGGCGGGGGCGCTCGCGGCTTCCGGGGCCATGCCGCTCGCGTCAGCGCGCGCGGCAGCGGCGTGCGAGGCTTCGGCGGCCGTCATGCTCGCGTCACCGTGCTCGATGGCCGGGGCTGGCCCGCTCGTTGCGGTTGTCATAGCTTGTCTCCGTTCACGTATTCAAGTAAACATATGAGCAACTGTTCATAAGTATAGGGATGAGGACCTGCTTGTCAAGCGCGCGGCGTGATTATTTTCCGAAAGGAAGGGAGCGTCTTTTCGGGCGCCTTTTCGCGGAGGCGCTTCGGGCTGAGCCGCCCCACAGCGCTGCTCTTCGGGTAAACTTGTCCGAGAGACGGAATCGCCGCCATGTGAGTCAAAGGAGCAACTGTGAGCACTGTGCCAACTGATCAGAAAGTAATCGTCGTCGACTTCGGCGCCCAGTACGGACAGCTCATCGCGCGTCGCGTGCGCGACCTGAACGTGTACTCGGAGATCGTGCCGTGTGACGTCTCCGCCGACGAGGTGCGCGCCATCGCTCCGGCGGCCATCATCTTCTCCGGCGGCCCGGCGAGCGTGTACGCCGAGGACGCGCCGTCCATCGACCCGGAGATCCTCGAGCTGGGCATCCCGGTGCTCGGCTTCTGCTACGGGCAGCAGATCATGGCCGTGACGCTCGGCGGCAAGGTGGGGCACACCGAGAAGGGCGAGTACGGCCCGGCGCCGCTGACGCGCTGCGCGGACTCGGCGCTGTACGAGGGCACGCCCGAGGAGCAGACGGTGTGGATGAGCCACCGCGACGCCGTGACCGAGGTACCCGAGGGCTTCGTCGTGACGGCGACCACCGACGTGTGCCCCGTGGCCTCCATGGAGTGCGCCGCGCGCAAGCTGTACGCCACGCAGTTCCACCCCGAGGTGCGCCATACCCCGCACGGCAACGAGATGCTCGCGAACTTCCTGTTCGGCATCTGCGGTCTTGAGCGCAACTGGACCATGGACTCCATCATCGAGGACAGCGTGGCGGCCATCCGCGCGCAGGTGGGCGAGGACCGCGTGATTCTGGGCCTGTCGGGTGGCGTGGACTCCTCCGTGGTGGCCGCGCTGTGCGCGCGTGCCATCGGCAAGCAGCTGACCTGCGTGTTCGTGAACCACGGGCTGCTGCGCAAGAACGAGCCCGAAGAGGTGGAGGAGGTGTTCTCGAAGCAGTTCGACGTCGACTTCGTGCACGTGCACGCCGAGGAGCGCTACGCCGCGCTGCTCGCGGGAGTCACCGAGCCGGAGCAGAAGCGCCGGATCATCGGCACGCAGTTCTGGAAGGAGTTCTTCGCCGTGGCGGAGGACCTCGCCGACGACGGTCGTCCGGTGAAGTTTCTGGCGCAGGGCACCATCTACCCCGACATCATCGAGAGCGGCGCGCGCAAGACGGGCGGCAAGGCGTCTACCATCAAGAGCCACCACAACCTGATCCCGTTCCCCGAGGGCGTGCACTTCGATTTGATCGAGCCTCTGGACCACTTCTTCAAGGACGAGGTGCGCGCGCTCGGCACGGCGCTCGGGCTGCCGGACTACATCGTGCACCGCCAGCCGTTCCCCGGCCCGGGCCTGGCCATCCGCATCATCGGCGACGTGACGCCCGAGAAGCTCGAGATCCTGAAAGACGCTGACGCGATCGTGCGCGAGGAGCTCGACGCGTACAACGAGAGCCTGTTCGCGAAGACGAGCGAGCGCAACGGCGAGTGCGCGCGCGAGGCGGCGGGCGGCCCCGAGGTGGAGCGCGCCGTGTGGCAGTACTTCGCCGTGCTGCCCGACATCAAGAGCGTCGGCGTCATGGGCGACGAGCGCACCTACGCGCGCCCGGTCATCCTGCGCGCCGTGGAGAGCTCGGACGCCATGACCGCCGACTGGGCGAAGCTGCCCTACGAGGTGCTGGCCCGCGTGAGCAGCCGCATCGTGGCCGAGGTGCCGGGCGTGAACCGCGTGGTCTACGACATCACGTCAAAGCCGCCAGCGACGATAGAGTGGGAATAAGGCGAACATTTGTCTGTGAGCATTTCACCTGATTTACTCCCGTGATGTCGATTCACCACGTTCACGAAGGTGACTAAAATCTGCAAGCCACCGGTAAAATATGTCACTTCGAGTAGGCCCTCCGAAACCCCGGAGGGCCTACGTTTTCCCAGTTGAGATGGCTGTAGCGCTCTTTTCCTCCGCCAGAGTAGTTTTTCTGGAGTAGCTGACGTGCGACAGGGAAAAAGCGGTGCGCTCCGTGCGCTCGGCAAAGCCACCAGAGACCATCAACTAGGATTGTGAAAACGGGTGAGTTCACGGAACAGTATCACTTTGAACTCACCCCGTTTTCGGGGGTCTGGAAACCGCGTTTCCCCAGGAAAACGGTGGGGAGTAAATTTTTCGGCGATACTGCGGTTTCAAGGGGTTCCAAGACCGATTCTGCAAGGATTCTTGCCCGGTTTTGCAGTATCGGCTGCCGCTCACGAGCTGCCGAAGGAACGCGACTGCGCGCGCTTGGCACCCAAATTGCGTGCGCTTCGGTGCCTGCGGGGTGATACTGCGAGGTCAAGGCGTTACCGCCTCTAGGCGTCGAGGCAACATGCTGCATTCAGCTGCGTCCGTTGAGTTCACGCGCAAGCGCGAAAGAGGCGATACTTGCGCACCGCCTCTGAGACGTGGGGAGTAAATCGGCGCGCCCTGGCCGGGAGTAGTTTTCGCGTCAGGCGTGCAGGGAGACTTTCCAGAGCTCGTACTCCTCCTCGGTCATGTCCCCGGACTCAACCTCGTCGAGCACGTCTCTCCATGCCTTCAGGGCGATAGCAATCTTCTGGGCTCCCTTCGCCTTGGGATCGATGACGAGGCATCCGCTGCCGTCGGGTTTCAGCCCGAACGCGTCCTCCAGCCTGAAGAGAGCCTCAAGCGCTTCGCGGGCGGATGATATCTCGTAATCCTCCAGCGCCGCGACAGGGACGTTAAGCTCGCGTGCGATCGCGCGCACCTGGTCCTCGTTCGGCGTCCGGTAGTCGTGCTCGTAGTTTCTGATGGCGGACTCGGTGAGCCCCACTGCCCGGCCGAGCTCGTTTTGCGTCAACTTGCGCAGCTTCCGGTACTTCTTGATCTTCTGCCCCGTGCTCATCGGCGCTCCTTGTCCTCTCGGTGCTCTCCTGATTATATAAGCGCACAATAACGTGCGCAATGTATTGACAGCACGATTACGTGCGGTTAGGATACAATCAGATAAACCGCACGAAAACGTGCCGTTAGAAAGGAGAAACGCAATGGATCAGAAGCCGCCGAGGATGCTCACGGCAGAAGACGTCATGGCAAGGCTCTCGGTGTCAAAGTCAACCGCGTACCTCGTCATGCGCGACATCAACAGCGAGCTTGAGAAGCAGGGGCTGCGCGTGCGTCCCGGACGCGTGAGCCAGAAGCACTTCGACTCTATCTACTTCGGCGAGAAGGAGGAAGGAGGGCTATGAGCGCGAACCAGGAGAAGAACGGAACCTGGACCTCGCAGTTCCGCTACGAGGACATCTACGGCACGATCAAGCACAAGTGCAAGCGCGGATTCGCGACGTGCGAGGATGCTGAGGCCTTCGAAGACGAGTTCCTTCGTCGAGCGCGCGGTTCGCTCGACATGCGCTTCGCGGATTTCGCGGACGTCTACGCCGAGGACGTCCGTCCTCTTTTGCGGGAGAACACCTGGGCTACCAAAGAGTACATAATCAACGACAAGATCATTCCGTTCTTCGGGACGATGCGGGTCCGCGACATCACCACGCTCGACATTATCGAGTGGCAAAACGAGCTCCTTGAGTTCAGGAAGCAGGACGCTCAGCCCTATACCGAGACGTACGTCCGAACCGTTTGGAACCAGCTCGCCGCCATCTTGAACCACGCTGAGCGATATTACGGGCTTGCTCCCAACCCAGCTGCCAAGGCTCCCAAGATCGGATCGAAGCATGCGCGGGAGGTGAACGTATGGACCAAGGAGCAGTACCTCAAGTTCAGCGAGACGCTCGCAGACTATCCCGCCGTGTTCGTTCCTGTGGAGGTCCTCTACTGGATGGGGCTGCGGCTGAGCGAGCTTCTGGCCCTCACGCCGCGCGACATCGACTTCGAACGGTGCGAGCTCTATGTGCGCCACTCCTACAAGCGTCTCAAGGGAAAAGACATCGTGACGTCGCCCAAGACGGAGAAAAGCACTCGCAAGCTCGCCATGCCCGAGTTTCTGCGCGACGAGATCAAAGACTACGTCAGAAAGGTGTCGAAGACCTCGCCCGGAGAGCGGATCTTCGAGGGCATAAGCGCCACCGACATACGAGTCGCGCTCGACGACGGCATCGAGGAGCTGGGGCTGCCCCGCATCCGCATCCACGATCTGCGCCACAGCCACGTGTCGCTTTTGATAGACCTCGGATACTCTGCGGTGGCGATAGGCGAGCGGCTGGGGCATGAGTCCACCGAGATAACGTTTAGATACGCCCATATGTTCCCCGATGCTCAGTCCAAGATGGCCGATGCCCTTGAGAGCTACCGAGGTGATGGCCGTGCCCTGTAAGAACGAGAACCGAGCGCGCCCCATCACCATTGCCTTCAGGCTTTCCAAGGAGATGAACGAGACCGTGAACTTGCTCGTTGCGGCAAGCGGCATGACGAAGCAGGACTACATCTTATCCAAGCTCGTTGACCGCGAGATCATCGTGAAAGCCTCGCCGTCCATGTACATGTCTCTCAGAGACGAGCTTCGCGAGGTATGCAAGCAGCTGAACCGCCTGAGAAAGGGAGAAAACCCAAGCGAGCACCTGCTTGAAACCTGCGATCTGCTCGGCGAGATCGTCCTCGGGCTTCGAGGTGACGACACGCAAGCCGATGCCGAGCGCGAGGATGACATCTTGAAGAGAATGGGAAGGTGCTGACGATGCCCGCATACCAGCTCGACAACGACAGATGGACTGCCGCCTTCTACTACCGCGATCACAACGGCGCGCTCAAGCGCAAGTACAAGCGCGGCTTCGAGACCGAGGCGGATGCTCTGGCCTATGAGGAGCACTTCAAGGAGCTTGAGGGGACGCCTGCCCGAATGAGCTTCCGTGAGATGGCCGAGAGCTACCTGCATGACGTGAAGCCCCGCATCCGCTGGTCTACCTATGACACGAAGGCGCAGATGATCCGCACGAAGATAATCCCGTTCTTCGACGAGAAGATGGCGAGCGAGATCACGCCGCTCGACATCATCAGGTGGCAGGGCTGGCTGGACTCGCTTCTCCAGAGAAACGGCAAGCCCTATTCCGCGACGTACATCCGCCAACTCAACAGCCAGGCGGCCGCGATCTTCAACTTCGCGGAAGAGCACTACGGCATTGCGCCCAATCCCATGCGCAAGGTCAAGAAGACCGGCTCGGCCAAGTCCCACGAAATGCAGATATGGACGAAGGACGAGTTCTACCGGTTCCTGGAGGCGGTATCCGACAAGGACCTCTCCTTCTACGCTTTCGAGCTGCTCTATTGGGCTGGCATCCGCGAGGGCGAGCTCCTGGCCCTCACGCCTTCGGACTTCAACTTCGCGGCAGGTACGCTTGCCATAAACAAGGCGTTCGCCAAGAAGGGCAAGGAGAGCATCATCGGCCCGCCGAAGACGAAGAAGAGCTACCGCACCATAGCCATGCCCGGGTTCCTCGCACGCGAGATGAAGGAGTTCCTGGAAAACGCCGACATCGCGCCTGACGAGCGCATCTTCAAGCTCACGAAGCAGTACCTCTGGCGCGAGATGGAGCGCGGGTGCGGCAAGTCCGGCGTGAAGCGCATACGCGTACATGACCTGCGCCACAGCCACGTTTCCATGCTCATCCACATGGGGTTTTCAGCTGTCGCCATAGGGGCGCGCATGGGGCACGAGTCGCAGGACATAACCTTTCGCTACGCCCATCTGTTTCCCAACGAGCAGGAGAACATGGCGGATTCACTCCAAGAGATCGGCGAGATGCGTAGGTGATGTTAAGCGCCCAGCGTGGCGCTTGTGCACATGCGCAAGGAACGGCGTTGCGACTATTCGCTTGCTTGCTTGGATGCTTTCGAAAGAGTGGTGAGCGCAGCTTCGAAAGCAGCCTTATCAAGCTGTATCGCTTCCAAGAAATCGTTGGTCGCTTCGATGACGACTTCCTTGAAACTAGTCTCGTCGAACCCTTTATGCTCACATTCAACTGTGATATCTGCTGGATTCAACTGCTCTCGCAAGTTGACGATCTCGCTTACGAGTTTGGCGATATTGGGCGCATCGCTCTTCAGGGTAACTTTATGCCCAGGCGCGAGCGCCACTGTGACTTCCTTATTCGCCATATTTGACAAGCCTCCTCTTTACGGCATCTTTCCCACCGTCGAGGATGAGAGACGCCTGGTCGATGATGTCACCGTATTCAAGGGCACCATACCTGTAAGTGAACTCGCCGGGGTTTTTCTGCTCGGCGATTATCACGTTTTCTGCATCGGCGTTTATGACGATGTTTGCGTCGTGTGTGACGACAATTACCTGTCGAGACCGTTTGAGCCCCATGAACCAGCTTCTAATCTTGTTGTAAATCGTCTGGTTGTCAACGTTGTCTTCTGGTTGGTCGATAAGCAACGGGTTCCTGGTGTCCTTGTGGACGATATACTCAAGAAGGATGTTCGTTTGCGTGCCAGGAGATAGATTCTTGATGTCCTGATAAGCGCCATCGCCGATGTCAAAACAAATCGATGACTTTTCCTCATAGTTCAGTCCGAAGGCGAAGAGGTCTTCGTATAGCTGTTCCCAATCAGAACCCTTTCGATATCCGTCCTCGCTAAAGCAAAACGCATTGAGATAATCCCAGAGGTTGTTGCGCGTGCACTTTCCTTTTCCAGGTACGCTACGTATACGGTCATTTATGATACGCACCATGAAGTCGATTGGATGCTCGACGAACAGTTCACGCATGAACTTAAATGCGTTCTTTCTTCCGCCGTTTGCAAAGTCGTGTTCTTCGTAATGTGTTACGAACCCGTCGCATATGGCAATAAGTCCGCGCACGAGCGCAACACGCTTACGTATGCCAAGAGTCTTTTGTTGGAAGGTGGATTCGAAGAGCTCAATCTGCTTGGCACGTGCAGCTTGCGCATCGTTCAAGGAGTTCTTCTTGGCAATGAAGGCCTCTACGAAGCGGTTGTGAAAGTACGGTCCTTCAAGATGGGCTTGTCGCGCAATATGTGCTTCCTCAACTATCACTCGTTCAAGTTCAATTATGGCAGCTACAACACGAGGATTACTTGCGAGTGTAGTGGGTAGCTTCGCCGCAATAGCGGCATTTACCGCGTCAAGTGTCTCTTGGTAATCAAGCGAGGCGATCTTTTGGTCTGGTACGGGCACCTTCGATTTCCTTGGCCCAATTTCCATGTCTAGACTGTCTTTGGTATCAATGATGTACTTGTCGACAAATCCCACGATGTTTTCGGGAGTCTGCTCCTCGAACACCTCCATGAGCCTGGAGAATCGTTCGGCGTTGCTTCGCTCAATAGATCCTTTATCAATTTGTTTTACGTTTGCGAAAGCGGCTGTGAAGCGATTCTCCACGGCATCGTTGAAGTCCTTGCCAGTCTTTTCAAAAAGGTTGGCAATATAGCTCTGATTGAAATAGTCAAACCCAAACTGACCAACATGTATAGGGGATTCACTCATGGTGCTGGCGCTGACGTTACGCCCAGTGATGAAGTCTCTGCGCTCCTGAAGAAGACTACCGGCGCTTGGATCGATGCTGCACGCAATGGAGTCGAGCAGTACCGACTTCCCGCTTCCTCTGCCACCAATAATCGTGTTCAGACGCGGTGAGAGTCTCATCTGCTGACCCTCGAAGTCAACCAAGCCGATATAGCTACCCAGGTCGCTCTCTTCAACCTTATCTTGCGTCCTTGTTATTCGGGTAATTTCGCTACCTGCGAGCTTCAAGCCGGTAAAGTTGGGAAGAGCATTGAAGTACTGGCGGGGATTGTCCAGATACTCCTTGAGCTTGTCGAAATCTCTTGAATCGGAAAACGAAACGATGGAGATGAGCTCATCACGATCCATCTGTTTTAGAAACTCAACAGCATGGGCTATCCCGCTTTTGCCCGCCTCCCAAAAGCAGAAGAACTGATCGAGGTATTTATTCATCTCAACAGCTCGGTCTTCGTCTGACATTACGTGCCAATCGCAATCTATCCCTCGTTTGTCTTGCTTAAATGCATGTGGGCTAAGAACAAAATGTACTCCGTAACCTACAAGCCTGTCGAGTAGCAGATGTATGTCAATCGGCTTCTTGCCATTCCTGCTACCGACGTTGTGCTCCGCAAGGAGGGCATTGAGCTTGTTGGCGAGCTCTTCCAGCTTTTCCATATTGTTCATCGCGTCGAAATACACAATGAGGTGCTTGGCGGGTTCATTCTCTTCGAGCGTCACGTCGATCTCGATACCTGGCAAAAGCGCAACCCTGCTCTTTGCGTCGTAGAAGGCCCGATAGAGCTCTACGCATATGTGGTTGTGATCGGTGAACGATATCATGTCAAGGTCCCTGCATTGTTCGAGAACCTTGATTAGCTTCTTCACGTAATCGGTCACGCTGAGCTGTCTTAGCCCTTCATCAGTGGTGGAGAAGCACTGGTTGGAATGAATATGCAAGTCCCAGATCTTTCCCCGTGTGCAAATGCGAGCATCGTTCATATGATAGTCCTTATCCAATCTGAAGCAGGCTCTGGAAGAACACGTTTAGAAACAGGGGATTTCCTCATCGCTTCCTCTTGCCGTCGCCGTCGAACGTCACCTCGATGTGCGAATCATTCAAGTCGATGATACGCCCATTGTCAGAGCCAATTGCAACTTTGACGCGAGCCTTTAACTGGTCGCGATATATCATACCTGCAGACCGTGTGGCAACTGGTCCGAATCCCTTGATGTTGATCTTGATCCTCCAGTAAAAAGCTCAACACTCCTCCCACGCGCTCACCGTATGGTGTAGCGTCCACACATCGCACTTCATATTCACCTGCAGAACCTCGAGGTGCCGCTTTGCACACCTGAACTTCGTTCACTCGGCATCTCTCATGTATATACTGTTGTTTTCATCGCCTTTGGTATCCACGATAAAGCTCACACGCTGTTCGCCGCTCTCTTCGACCGTATAGGCTCAGTCCGGATTGCAGCTGCCCAGTGGCGTATCTATCTTGATTTGTTCGAGAGTTTGGTGAAGACGCGTGTTTCTTCGGCCGGGTCGAGCTCCGTCACGAACGACTGCTCCACGATCTGCAAGTCGCACGTCACGTAGTTGTAGATGCTTTTGTGACGAATTTGTTTCCAGGCGTTCTGCCCAAGTCGGTCTGAAGGACGTTCCTGGTGTCGCACTGCTTGGCTGTACGGAAGGTGACGGCTGCCGTGCAAGCGCCCGCCAGTTCAGGCTATTACGAAGCGTCAGTTCCAGGCCGGTGCCGCCAGCATCCTTATCGCGAGAGCGTCGTCCCACGACGAAGGTGGAGATCGTGAAGTAGGTGGCGATTATGGAACTTCTTCGCGCTGTCAGTGAAGGAATCCCGAAGCGCGTCGCCGAGACGCTTCCGTCTCGTGTTTCGAGGCATTCCATCTACTAGTGGTCAGTTAAGCATTAACTCTCTATCCATGTAGCCGACCACGGTGGCACCTGTGTGTACGTGCGCCATCCATTGCTGCTCCTCGCCACACATGCTCGCCCGTGCCTCCCCTTATTCGACGCATGATCGCACGGAACCGCTTTGCCTCCGCAAGGGTCGCGATACTTTTCCGATTTCCTTTCGAGGAGAAGGCCCCAGCGCATGGCCCCGAAAGCAAACGGGAAAACTAGCGCGGCGCAAACGAGCACTCACGTGCCGCTTCGCTCATGTCCCTTGCGCAGGTCGCGAACCCGTGCGCACGCGATCTCACAAGGCAAGCCGCAGGGGCGAGCCGCAACAACAAGGAGGTCGCAAATGGAGAGCATCGTAACGCGCGCAAACGAGGCAGCAGCCCGGTACCTCGACCGCAGGGGATACGAGGTCATAGAGCGCACTTGGGCATCCGGCGAGGAAGACGCCCCGATCGACATCATCGCCAAGGACGGCGACTCGATCGTGTTCGTGTCGGTTGAGAGTCGAGAGGCGACGAAGGCCGCGAGCTTCCCCGAGGGGCGTCGCAGCCTGGGCGAGCTCGAAGGATTCGCCGCCAGATGGTTCAGCGTCCACCCGGACGAGTTCGTGGGCTGCGCCTTCCGCTTCGACATTGTGGCGCTGCTGATCCTCTCGCTTGACCGCGCGCTGGTCCGCCATCACATCAACGCCATGGGCGTGCCGCAATTCGACCCCGAGGAGGAATAACCGACCTCCTTCCTCCTCGCGAGGAACCCCGGGGCATCCCGCCTGGGCTGTAGGCCCGGGCGGGGCCTCGGCGGGACGAACGCCAACTCACCAGAAAGGATGCCCGCCATGGGACTCGACATGTACCTCACCAAGCGCCGCCGCGACACCGACGACGAGCTTCGGCTCGTGGCCTACTGGAGGAAGGCCAACCACATCCACGGCCGGTTCGAGCGCAACGCATCGGACGGCTACATCGAAAACTGCGAGCTCTACCCCGTCAGCAAGGAAGACCTGGCCCGCCTCATGTCCGATTGCAGGCTCGCGCTAGACGATCCCCGTCGCGCCGAGAGCGTGCTTCCGCGCGAGGAAGGCTTCTTCTTCGGCAGCACGCGCTACGACGAAGGCTACTTCGGAAGCCTGCGCGCAACGATCGAGCAGCTGCGGCGCGTCATCGACGAGACCGCCGACGACGAGCAGCTCTTCTACCACGCCTGGTGGTGATCTCCGCTTCTTTCCCTAAACCGCACGAATACGTGCGGTTTAGGTGTATACTGTGGATGTAATACAAACCGGACGGCCCCATTCCACCTCTCGGGGGCCGCCCGTCAAGGCGCGAGCGGAAAAGGAGCCCTCTCATGCGCACCATCGCCATATCCAACTACAAGGGAGGCGTGGGCAAGACCACGACGGCGGTCAACCTGGCCTCCATCTTCGCCGCATCCGGCAAGCGGGTGCTGCTCATAGACCTCGACCCGCAGGCGTCGGCCACCGACTACTACGGGCTCTACGAGCTCGGCAAGGCCGAGGGCAGAACGTCGGTCGAGCTGCTCTACGGGAGCGCGGGCGTAAGAGAGCTCGCGTTTGAGACGGAGGCCGAGAACCTCTCGGTCATACCGTCCGTGATCGAGCTCATCGACCAGAACGAGCTCTTGCTTCGGGAGCAGAGGCTGAAGTTCGCGCTCGACGACGCGGCCGATGACTACGACCTCGCCATCATCGACTGCTCGCCGGTCTTGAAGCGCCTGGCCTTCAACGCCTACCTTGCGGCGGCGGAGGGCGGCATCGTCGTCATTCCCGTGAAGCTCGACTCCACCGTCATGCGCGGCACCGCCCTCACCGTCGAGGCGACCAAGTCCATAACTGAGGCGCTGCGCCTCCCGCGCCCCAGGTTCAAGATACTGCGCACCTTCGTGCCTGGGCGCATGACCAAAGCCGAGCGCACGGGCGCTGAGGTGCTCGACCGCTTCTTCCCGAACGCTCAGTTCTCAAGCGTCGTCCACGCGTCGACCAAGGTGTCCGAGGGCAGCTGGGAGTGGATGCCGGTCGCTTCCTTCGAGCCGGGGAGCCGCCCTGCGAAGGACTACGCGGCCCTTGCCGAGGAGGTGCTCCATGAGCTCGGCTAGCGACATCGCATCGCGCTTCTCCATATCCGGGCTCCTGGACGAGTCCTCGAAGACGCGCGAGCGCTACCCTGTGGCAGAGATCGACGTCAACGTCATCGAGGGGCATCCGGACAACGTCGCCTACTCCATGGACGAGAGGTCCGTCAGGAGCCTCGCGCGATCCATCGAGCGCGACGGGCTCACTGACATCCCGCTCGTGCGAAAGCTCGGCGACGGCTCGTGGCAGATGATATCCGGGCACCGCCGCCTTGAGGCGTACCGCCTCCTCGCCGACTCCGACGATCGCTTCGCCAAGATCCCTTGCCGCGTGATCGAGGGCATCACCGACTCGCAGGCGATCACCCTTTTGCACACGGCCAACTACTTCGTGCGAGCCCTCACGGTGACGGAGCGCGCCCGTGCTACCGAAGCGCTGGGGCTTGAGGTGGAGCGTCTTCGCGAGGAGGACCCGGGGCTTTCGGGCATGCGGACGGCAGAGATCAAGGCTGCGATGCTTGAGCAGCAGACGGGCAAGGCGGTGTCGGGTCGGAGCATCCTGCGCGACGAGAAGCTCGCGCGCGTCATCAAAGACGACCTCTCGCGCCATTGGGCGCAGGAAGCCGACGAGGGCAGGCTCTCGGCCGCGAGCATCGGCATGCTCAAGGAGCTTCCTCGCGAGAAGCAGGCCCGCCTCTTCGTCGAGCGCCCCGCGGGGCTTTCCAAGAAGGAGACGACCGACTACCTGAGGGAGAGGCTCTGCGTCGAGTCGGAAACCGACAAGAGGCTCGTGAGAGTCATCGACGACCTCAAGTCATACGCGTCGTCCATGCCGGGAGAGCCCTGCTCGAAAGACCGTGATGCGTTGACGGAAATCAAGCGCCTGAGCGCCCGCATCGCCAAGATGGCGCGGTAAGTCCCCAACGCGTCAGAGACAGGCGCTCAGGCGCGAAACCCAGCAAGTAGCCCATGGCGTATTACGTTTCCACTCCATCGCCATGGCACTTGTTCCCCGCAGGCGTTCGAACCGCTATGTCGCCGAGCAAACTTGAGGGCTCGGCTCCGGTGACTGCGGGGAACTCAGGCGCTGCGCCCCGAGTCTCGCAGGCGAGCCCCGGGGCCCACCGCCCGGCGGGGGAGGCCCCGCGCCCCTCATTGAATGCATCGGATGGTTAGGAGAGAAACACCATGGCAGACAGCAACAAGACCCGCACCTTGAGCTTTCGTCTCGCAGAGGACGACTTCGAAAAACTCGCAAGGCGCTGCCGCGAGGCGGAGCTCTCCCAGTCGAAGTACCTCCGCTACCTTATCCGCATCCCGATAGTCACCGAAGGCGAGCAGGCCGATGTCGTGCCGTGCCTCGTTCTCGACAGGAAGTCGCTGCGCAGGATCTCCAAGGAGCTCACGCGCTGGGGATACCACTACAACCAGGCCGTGCATGCGATGAACTCCATCAACTACTACATCGCGCACGGGAGGGCGACCTCCGACATCCTCGACGGCAAGGCCGAGAGCATCGAGTGCGCGCTCATTGACGTGGACGACAACGCGCAGCGAATCGCCTACGAGATCGCCGCGCTCCAGTCCAAGCAGATCGTCGAGGACTGACCATGCCCATCTTGAAGGTTATATCCGGGCACGGCGGCACGGGCGGCATCCGCAACTACCTTGAGAAGGGAGGGCGGGCCCTGGGGTGCGACCTTTTGAACCTGCCCTTCGACGACTGGGCGGTCGAGGATCGCGGCGGCGAGGCGCTTGACGTCGAGTGGGACGCCGAGATGGACGCCACGCGAAGGGCGTACGGCACCGACGCTTCATGGCGGGGAATGAGGGCGAGGACCTTCAAGCATTTCGTTATATCGCTCGACCCCGGCGACGGCATCGACATGCCAACGCTTCGCGAGCTGTTGCAGGCCTGGGCGAAGAAGCACTTCGGTAACCACGAGATAGCCATCGTCTACCACGACGACAACGAGGGGCGCATACCGCACGCGCACATCGTCGTGAACAACGTCGACCTCGTGACGGGGCGCAGGCTCCACACCGACCATCCCGAGGACCTCAACCGCATCATCGGCTCCCTCACGGTCGAACGCGATTATCTTCAACGAAGCTGTTTCGATGTTATCGAGCGGAGGAAGCAGGCAGGCCATGGTAGATAGGGGGCGACCCTTGAGCATATCTAGGCAATGCGAGCTTTTGGGAATCGCCCGCTCCACCTGGTATTCCCCGAAACCAGAGCCCGAGAAGCCAGCCTTCACCGAGTGCGAGGAGGCCGCCATGGCCAGGATGTGAATGTCAAGGACTTTGGGACTGCGGTGGTGAAGTTGGATCGGTGAACGTCGCTAGGCGGCTTTTGCCAATCCGCGCAGCACCGCACCGAGTCCCTTGGTGTGGTCGGAATGATCGTGGGTGATCATCACCGCGCGCAACCGTGCTATATCGAAACCGGCTTCGTCGGCACGGTTGAGGAAATCCCGCTTGCAGATGCCGCAGTCGATAAGCATGCCTTCACCGGTGGAACCATTCTCCACGATAGCCGCATTCCCGCGGTTCCCGCTGGCTAGCACACGCAATCGGATCATGCGGCACCCGCCTGCTTCTCCTCGACTTCGAGAAGCGCACCTCTCGCCGCCTCGTTCGCATAACGGTCGAACACCTCAAGGGTCTCCTCGAAGTTATGAGTGCCCAGTTTCTGGTAGATATGGTACTTGTGGGTTTTCACCGTCTCGTGGGAGATGAACAGCTGCTTGCCCATGGCGGACGCAGAAATACCCGTGATCAGCAAGGGCAGCACTTCGGATTCCTTGGGGGAGAGGCCGAAGTCCCGCGCCATGGCTCGGCTGGCCACCAAACGAATCTCGTCATAGGACAGACGCGGCTCATCGGTTTCCGCCTCGGTACTATCATTGTTGCCTACGGGAAACGCCGGCCCGCCTTCTTTGCGGTTTCTGAGATAGAACGCCAGATACACCAGATACGCCACGGCGCCCAAGGGTGCGACGACAGTCATCACCTTCCCCGGAAGCACAGCGGAAACCAGCATTCCCAAACAGAAGATGAACACTACGACGAGCACGGCCGCAGCCGGTGCGCCCGACGAAACGAAAGCCCGACGTCCGGAAAGATAGAGCATGTCTATCCAAATGAGCGCCAAAAACGTAAGGTTGGAGGCTGCGAGGATGGAGAAGACAAACACAAAATCGAGAGAGGAGGAGAGGATGGCCGCCGTGACAGCCAGTTCGCAGGGCAGCGTCATGAACAGCACGATATCGCCGTTCTGCTCTTCGGAGTGCTTCCGCCACCGCAGCGTCATGACCAACAGCACGCCCAGAGTGATGGCCGTGCCGGCATAGAACGGCAGCGTACGCCGGAGCATGGGTTCCAACGTGGGGTCGCTCATGGACATCCCCAGGCTGAGCGGAAACCGTGGCTCCCGACGGTACGCCCACGAGTGTCGGCCTCACCTTCGAGGCGAACGACGGCATGATTGCACAAAACATCGAGATGGGCATCATTCAGCAGGCCGACACCATCGAGGAGCTGGCCGAAAAGCTGCTCATGCCCGCCGATGCCCTGAAGGCCACGGTGGATCGCTACAACGAGTTGTGCGAGAAGGGCGAGGACGAGGACTTCGGCAAGGAGTCGAAGGATATGCTGGCCCTGACCACTCCGCCGTTTTGCGGCGCCTACTTCGGCGGCCACGTGCTGTGTACCATTGACGGCTTGCAGATTGACGAGCATGGTCGTGTGCTGACCGCCGAGCAGGACCCCATCCCGGGTTTGTACGCCGTGGGCAACTGCTCTGGCAGCATCTATAACGGATCTTATCCCGAGCTGTTCATCGGCAACGCAAACGGCCGTACCATCACCTTCGGCCGCCATGCCGTCCGCCACATCTTAGGCGAGATCTAAGAGGCAAACCGCCCCGCCATACTCGCGAGGATCGTATCGATCCAACCGATCCGATCCCAACCCCTTCGAGCCCGAAGCAACCCTCCCTGCTTCGGGCTCGTCATTTTCCGGCAGGTAATTCCAGCGGCATCACCGCCAAGCACGTGTAGCATTTGACGTAACCAAGCACACTGCGCTCCCTTGCGCGATATCCGGAAGGGGCGTTCGACCTCAACGGTTGGGCGTCCCTTCTCTTTGAGCAACCTGTTTGAGAGGTCTATTTGTGCTATAACTATCTACAAATAAGTTACTTATTTGTAGAGGTGATTCCATGGCGGTTGCAGTGCCCCTTATTCGGCCCATAAGCGATTTGCACACCGAGCTCAACGACGTATGCGCCCAGGCTCAAGAAACCCAGCAGCCAATCTTCATGACGAAGAACGGCAAGGCGAGCCTCGTGGTGATTGACTGCGCGGCCTATGAGGCCCAGCGTCAGCACGAGCGCTATGTGCAAAAATTGCGCGAGGCGGAAATCGAGGCCAAGTATCGTGAGGAATCCGTATCTCAGTCCACCCTCGACGAAACCATGGCGCGCGTTTTCGAAGTGTGGGGCGTCTGATGCGCGAGGCGGTGTATCGGCCTCGCGCTGCCCTCGACGTGGAGTCGAAGGCACCGACGAGGAGGGTGTCGAAACAGGTGACGACGCTTCCGTTCCCGACTCCCTCGGCTACATGACCGACACCGGCATCGTCACCGACGAGGCCTGGGAGGCCCTGGCGGGAGTACGCCTGCTCGCCCTGGAATCGAACCACGACGAGCGCATGTTGGAGAAGGGCCCGTACCCCTACGTCATCAAGCAGCGCATTGCCTCCGAGCGCGGTCACTTGTCCAACGCCCAGGCCGCCGAGGCCCTCGCGCGCCTGGCGCATCCCGACCTGCGTGCCGTGACCGCCATGCATGTCTCGCAGGAGAACAACACCTACCGAAAGCCCCGCGAGACCCTTGAGGCCGTCATAGCCGAACGCGACCTTCCCACGCAAGTCTCCGTCGCCTTCCAAAACCGGCTGGTGACTCTCGGGTAGAAGAGAGGGGCTATTTAGAACTCCACCGCGTACACTTGGCCGGCACCGTAGAGCTTGCCGAAGATATACTTGTTGGAGGCCGCTGGGGTCAATGGACTGCAATGACCGACGGCTAGAACGGGTTGCGGAATCTGGGATCTTCCATCAACTCCACGTCATCTAGAGCGGCTGTATGCTTGCAAGCTCGAGGGATTACTGTACAATGAGCCCCAAAAGAGGCAGGTGATGCGCAGTGGACATAGACAAGCTCAGATGCTTGAAGATTCTTGAGAAAAAGCGCTCCATTGCCTTGGCCGCCGAAGAGGCGAATTATTCCGTGCAGGGATTCGCGAAAGTAATGGCCTCCTTGGAAAAGGAGCTTGGATGCGAATTGATTGTCAAAACGCGCGGGGATGTTAATTTCACCAAAGGGGGAGATGTGGTCTTGACTTATACGGACACAATCCTCGGCGCGTGGAAGCAAATGCGCGATGAGCTTCAGGAGCTGAGAAGCGACTCAACCGCTCTGAAGAATTACCCTATCAAGCTGCTCGTTTCACCGCTTTGCAAACTGGCGATTATCGATCCGCTTTGCGAGAGTCTTTCGTTGAACATCGAGCAAATCTATGAAATTGACACTAAGAAGGCGCTAGGCGATCTCCCCTTTGTAGGGCCAGACTGGATCGTTCTCCTCGATTTCCCGAGCGCTCTCATGAGTATCGACGAGCTGCAGCCGTCCTATGAGGTGGTATCTGTTAAAGCAGATCGGATGATTCTGGTCAAGAGTAGAACGATGGATTTGGAAGTACCCCTATCCCAGCATCTGAGTCCTATACCCAAGAAGATGATGCAATCGCTTCCGCTCGGCATATACGAGGACGAAACGATACATTCTGCCCTAGAAACCGTGTTCCCGCGATTTACCCTGCATAACGTGATCTCCCGCTCGGGGAATTTGAACGACCTGTTCGAAAGCATGGCTTCAGGCAACCTCTGCCTCATGGTTCCGGAAATGGCGTGGAACTCCTTTCTCGCCAAACGCTCGGTGGATCCTCGAAGCTTCAACAGGATTCCGCTCGAAGACGATTTCGACGCAACTTATGCGTTCGTTTCCAAACGAGGCAACAGCGCCGATAGTTTGCACGCTTCGATAATCGAAGCCCTCGCGCGGGAAGCGGCTCTTTTGTAGGTTGCTGCGGACATCCTTCTGTCAGTCAATCGGAAAAAAATCCAAATCACGGCTTTCAACAGCAATTATGCTGAAATGAAACGATCTGTATTTTTCGGAATCCACCTCGTTGCTATCCTTCGGACTCCTCTCTTTCTATATTCGAATAGTCGCGTGAGCCGTGCGCTGTTGCGTTGAGCGTAAGCGTCTAAATTCCTGCGTCTTCAGCTTCTAGCCGATAGATGCCACAATCGTTGCAACCTGATGGAAGGAAGTGACGATGACGCCGCAGGAAAGAAGGTCGATGCGCCGCGAGCAGGTGGAGCG
>NZ_JAAVTO010000043.1 GCF_013185065.1 Adlercreutzia sp. ZJ473
GCCCGCCCGCGGACATCTGCGCCCGAAAACGGCCCCGGACCCCGAGTAGGGGGGTACGGGGCCGGAGGCAAACGCAGCCATGGGCCGTGTCAGCTCGTCAAACGGTAATAAATCAGTGCTTACCTAGACATGCAGGCAGAATAAAGTGTTTGTTATATATACAACAACGGACTACGTACAACATTTTATCGTGCGCAAGAGCTCTGACGTGGGGCGGGCGGTGTGCGGCTGCGTGATGCGGGGTCGGCGGCGTGCGGTACGTGATGCAGGCCCGATGGGCTGGCGCGTGGGGTCTCATCAGGCTGTAAACTCAAAGGCGCCTTTTGCGGAAGGGGAGGGCTTGCCCCCGTCGTCTTGGACGCAGGGGCTCGTCGCCTAAGCTCAAGGATACGGTGCTCCTCCGCTGTTGTCACTGAGCGCGTCTCTGACGTCGTTGAGCTCGAGGGCGCAGCGCTCGAGCGTGCGTGCGATGAAGCTTAAGGCCTCGGGCGCGTGCATCTCGCTCGCCCCGAGCGCCATGGCGAGGGCGGCGAGGCCCTCGAGGTCGTCGCGCGTGGCGTTTATGCGGTCGATGGTTTCTAGTCGGGGCGCGTTGCGAGCGGCGTTGGCGGCTGCCGTCGCGCTGCCGTCCGTGCCGTTTGCTGCGCTGTCAGCCGCGCTTCTGTTGGCATGGTTGGTACTCGCCGCGCTGCTGCCCGCCGTGTCGCTGGCGGTGCGGTCGGTGGCGCTGATGCGGTCGATGGCGTGCAGATCGGACGTCTCGCTGGGGGTCATGGCTCGTCCTCGCTCTCGTGGTTGACTTTGCTTCTGCCTGGTGATGCTGTGGTACCATCGGCGCATGAAGACGGGGAGAAGGGAGATGCGATGGGCGCTTCGGGGGTCTTCAAGGTTTCCGAATATGACGGCGGGCGTTTGGCGGCGCTTCTGCCATGGCCGGCTCGTGATGTTAACAAGTATACACGCGGGAAGCTCACGCTGGTGGCAGGTTCGGCGTTATATTCAGGCGCGGCGTCCCTGGCGGCCTTGGCCGCCCAGCGCATGGGCGCGGGGTACGTGGAGGTGGCGTGCGCGTCTGAGAGCGTGAGCGCGGTGCGTGCGAGCCGTCCATCGTTGGTGGTACGTTCTTGGGACACCTGGGAAGGATTCGGCGAGATCGTGCCACGTGAGGGTCGTCCGTGCGCCTGCGTGGTTGGACCGGGCTTCGACGCCTCCGGCGCCGTCGAGGCCGACCTCGTGCTGCGCGCGCTCATGCGGGTGGAGGCCCCCGTGCTCGTCGACGGCGGGGCGCTCTCCGTCCTCGCGACTGACGCGGGGCTTGTGGCGGCGCACGAGCGCGCGCAGCGCGCCCTCCCTCTCGTGGTGACGCCGCACGGGGGAGAGGCGGCGCGCCTGGCGCGCGCGGCGCAGGTGGACCAGGTGACCGAGCCCGCGGCGCTCGCGCGCGAGCTCGCGCGCGCCTGGCGCTGCGTGGTCGCGCTCAAGGGCCCCGACACGTTCGTGTCCGACGGCGCGCAGGTCGTGGCCGTGCGCCAGGGCACGCCGGCGCTCGCGAAGGCGGGCACGGGGGATGTGCTCGCGGGCATGGTGGGGGCGCTGCTCGCCCAGGGGCTGCGCGCCGTCGACGCCTGCGTGCTCGGCGTGACGCTGCACGCCGAGGCGGGCCGCGCCGCTGCCGCGGAGCTCACCGACATATGCGTGACCCCCGAGGACGTGATCGAGGCGATCCCGCAGGCGGTGCGGGGCGTCGGCTGAGGAAGGGCGCGCTGCGGCGGAATACTGCGCCCGGCGCGTGGCGGGATCGCGCTCGCGGGGCTGCCCGCGCCTTGCCTTCAATCTCCTTTGCAACCAGCGGGTTGCGGGCGGGTACTTTTTTACCTGCTTTTCACATTCTCTCGCGCTCGCGGCCCCTCGGTTGGGTGACAATGACGATGGTGGTTTTTAGGAGTTTTCGAGGACGACGCGGGTGCTTTGGAAGGAGTGTGCTGGCATGAGTACAACGGTTGCGAACGGCTTGCAAGGATGGGCTGCGGCGAGCGGCATGCGCGAGGAGGCCGCTGCGCAGCGCATATACGCAGCGGCGACGGGCGGGGGCTCGGGCTCTCGAGGCTCGGCGAGCCGCCGCGCGACGCGCCGCCATGCGCACTCGGGCGGCTCCGGCTCGGGCGGTCGCGGCACCAAGGGCAAGCGCGACTGGGGGTTGTTCTTCTCGGGTGTCGCGCTCTTCATCGCGGGTCTCATCGTGGCTTTCTGGCCGGGCCTCACGCTGGTGACGATCGCCGCGTTCGTAGGTGTGATGATGCTGATCGCGGGCGTGTTCGACATGGTCGCCTACGTGCGCTTCCGCAAGAAGATGGAGCATTCGGGCTGGGCGCTCGTGAACGCGCTGTGCAACCTCGTGCTCGGCGCGATGTTCTTGCTCCACCCGATCATCACGGCGGCGGTCATCCCGTGGGTCGCCGGCGCGTTCGTGGCGGGCTACGGCGTCATCGCCATCGTGTCGGCCGTGCGCCTGCGCAAGGTGGGCCCGGGCTGGGGCCTCATGCTCGCCAACGGCATCGTGTCGGTGCTGTGCGGGATCATGTTCGTCTTCCTCCCCGTCGCCTTCGCCGTCTTCCTCGGCGTGTTCCTCGCGATGCGCGGCGTGACCATGGCCACCTTCGGCCTCATCGCGCCGACGAACGTGCCTTACGTGTGAGGTTTCGCGCGCTGACGTGATAACATACTGCAGATGAGAACCAAGAGCCTGGGGCAGATGCGAGCCAGGCTCTTTTTACGCGAAGGGAAGGGTGCATCATGGGCAACGGTCAGGCGCAGGCGAGGGGAACGGGCGACCAGGAAAGCCTCTTCGACGAGAAGGCGCTCGCGGCTGCGGCCACCGACCCGGCCGCGCGCGCCGAGGCGCTGCGCCGCGAGATCGAGCACCACACCTACTGCTACTACGCGCTCGACGCGCCCGAGATCTCGGACGCCGCGTTCGACTCGCTCATGCGCGAGCTGCGCGAGATCGAGGCGGCGCACCCCGAGCTCGTCGACCCGTCGAGCCCCACGCAGCGCGTCGGCGGCTACGTCGGCGAGCAGTTCGCGCCCGTGCGCCACGCGCGGCGCATGTACTCGCTCGACAACGCCATGGACCTCGGCGAGCTTGACGCGTGGATGGACCGCATCGTGGAAGCCTACGGCAGCCTGCCGCCTCTGTGCTGCGAGCTCAAGATCGACGGCTCGTCCATCGCGCTTTCCTACGACGTTGCCTCCGGCGGGGCGCTCGTGCGCGCCGCCACGCGCGGCGACGGTACCACGGGCGAGGACGTGACGGCCAACATGCGCACGGTGAAGGACGTGCCGCTGCGCCTGCGCGCCTGCGCGCTCAAGGCCGTGCGCGGGGCGCGTGGGGCGCAGGTCGGCGGGAATGCCGCCAGGGCTGACGCGGCCGGCCTCGCCGCCGCCGGGACCGCTCTCGCCGCCCCCGCCGCCGAGCCGCTCGAGCTGCGCGGCGAGGTGTACATGCCGAAGTCCAGCTTCGACTCCCTGAACGCCGCCGCCGAGGCGAGCGGGCGCGCGCCCTTCGCCAACCCCCGCAACGCCGCCGCCGGCTCGCTGCGCCAGAAGGACCCGCACGTCACGGCCTCGCGCGACCTGTCCACCTTCATGTACGCCATCGCCGACGAGGCCGCGCTCAACCTGCCCGGCCAGTGGGAGCTCCTCCAGTGGCTGCGCGAGGCGGGCTTCCACGTGAACCCCGACGTGGCGCGCTGCACCACGCGCGAGGAGGTGCGCGCGTTCTGCGAGCGCGCCGTCGAGCGGCGCGACCAGCTGCCCTACGAGATCGACGGCGTGGTGGTGAAGGTGAACTCGTTCGCGCAGCAGGAGGCGCTCGGCTTCACGGCGCGCGCGCCGCGCTGGGCCATCGCGTTCAAGTTCCCGCCCGAGGAGAAGACCACGCTTCTGCGCGACATCACCGTGCAGGTGGGCCGCACGGGCGTGCTCACGCCCGTGGCCGAGCTCGAGCCCGTGGTGGTGGCGGGCTCCACGGTGGCGCGCGCCACGCTGCACAACCTCGACGAGGTGCACCGCAAGGACGTGCGCGTGGGCGACACGGTGATCGTGCGCAAGGCGGGCGACGTGATCCCCGAGGTGCTCGGGCCGGTGGCCTCGCTGCGCCCGGACGGCGCGCAGGCGTGGGAGATGCCCGCGGCGTGCCCGAGCTGCTCGAGCCCCGTCATCCGCGAGGAGGGGGAGGTGGCCTTCCGCTGCATCTCCATCGACTGCCCCGCGCAGGCGCTCGAGCGCCTGCTGCACTGGGCGAGCCGCGGCGCGCTCGACATCGACGGCATGGGCGAGGAGATCGTGAGCCGGCTCGTGGAGTCGGGTCGCGTGACCGACGTGGCGGACTACTACTCGCTCGGGGAGGCGGAGCTCGCCAGCCTCGACATGGGCCGCGTGAACAAGGATGGCGAGCCCATCCGGCTCGGGCACACGGTGGCGGCGAAGCTCGTCAGCGCCATCGCCGCGAGCAAGGCGCGCCCGTTCGCGCGCGTGCTGTTCGGCATCGGCATGCGGCACGTGGGCAAGACCACGGCCGAGGCGCTCGCGGCGGCCTTCCCGTCGATGGACGCGCTCGCGCAGGCCACGGAGGAGCAGCTCGCCGAGGTCGAGGGCATCGGCCCGAAGATCGCGCACAGCGTGTGGGTGTTTCTGCGCACGCCTGACAACGCGGCCGTCATCGAGCGGCTGCGCGCGGCGGGCGTGACCATGGCCGACGAGGTGATGGCGCCCGGCGAGGAGGTGCCCCAGACGCTTGCGGGGCTCACGTTCGTGCTCACGGGCTCGCTTGCGGAGAGCGGCCTCACGCGCGACGAGGCCGGTGCGCGCCTGAAGGCGATGGGCGCGAAGGTGAGCGGCAGCGTGTCGAAGAAGACGAGCTTCGTGGTGGCCGGCGAGGCCGCGGGCTCGAAGTACGACAAGGCCGTCGCCCTCGGCGTGCCCGTGCTCACCGAGGCTCAGCTGCTCGCGATCTACGAGACGGGCCGCGCCCCCGAGGTGGAGTAGGGCGGACGCTTCCGCATGGCAGCTTCCGCGCTCGCGCCCGCGAGGCGGGGAAGGCCTCGCGCGTCGCGCTCGTTCGACCGCTTCCGCTTTCACGTCCCCGAAGCGGGGCAGGCGCGGCGAAACAGCCGCTCGAACCAATCATCCTGAAAAAGTAATAATCTCTCATTGACTATATATTATCGGAAGGATAATATACTCATCAGCGCATAGGCGCTTATCTATTGCTTTGTCAAGGAGGGATCGTCACATGAAGAAAACTCGCAAGATAGCCGCGGCAGTGCTCGCGCTGTCGCTCGTGGGCGCGTTCGCCCTGTTCGGCTGCTCGAGCAGCAACGCGGCCAGCTCCTCGAGCAGCGCAGCCAGCTCCGCGAGCAGCTCTGCCGCCACCCAGGCCGCCGAGCCCGTCGAGCTGCAGGTGTTCGCCGCCAACTCGCTGTCGAAGGCTATGGAGGACGTTCAGAAGGCCTACGTCGAGGACGGCCATGACAACGTGACCTTCCTCGACACGCAGTACAAGGGCTCCGGCGAGCTCAACGAGATGCTCGGCGCCGGCTCCTACGCCGACCTGCTCATCACCGCCTCGAAGGGCTCCATGGACACCGCCGTGGAGAAGGGCTACGTCGACAAGTCCACGCGCGTTGACATGTTCGTGAACGACCTGGTCGCGGTCTCGAAGGAGGGCTCGGGTCTCAAGGACGTCACCCTGCAGGACATCGCTGACCACAAGTACACCTTCTGCGTGGGCGACGAGTCGGTCCCGGCCGGCAACTACGCCTGCCAGTCGCTCTCCACGGTGGGCGTGTACGTCCCCGCAGGTGACGAGGCTGGCAAGACCGGCAAGGACATCTCCGGCAAGGGCGGCTCCTTCGCCGAGGGCTACACCCCCGTCCTCGACACCTCCGTGGGCAACGTGTGCAAGCACGCCGAGTCCGGCGACGTTGACGTTGCCTTCGTGTACACCTCCGACGTGTACCGCTTCGGCGGCGTCGAGATCGTGGGCGAGGTGCCGGGCGACACGCACAAGAACATCGTGTACCCGGGCGCCATCACGTCTGACTCCAAGAACGCCGAGGCGGCCGCCGAGTTCCTCGACTGGTGCCTGACCAGCGAGAAGGCTGCCAAGATCTGGGCCGAGTGGGGCTTCGAGCTGGCGTAGCCATCTGGCACGGCCGACTGCAGGGCTCAGTGGTTCTCGCATGAGATCATGCTGAGTCGAGAGAGGATGGGCGCGCGCGTCCATCCTCTCTTATATAATGGGTGAGTTCGAGGGGCGAGGGGAAAAGACATGATGCGCGAAAGAACGTTCATCGCGGGCCTTGCGCTGGCGTTTGCGTTGGCGCTGGCGTTGGCGGCGGGGCTGCTCTCGGCGGGGACGCTGGCGTACGCCGACGAGGCGGCTGCGGCCGCAGGCTCGGCTGCCGCTGCGAGCTCGGCTGCGGTCGAACAGGACGGGCAGGCCGAACGGTCGGGAGGCGAGGCGGGCGCGCCGGCCGCCGCAGGCTCGGCCGAGGTCGAGGTGAGCGCGGAGGGCGACGCGGCCCTCGCGCAGGGCGCAAGCTTCGCGATGAGCGACTTCTCACGCGCGCAGAAGGGCACGAACCGCCCCGTCGACGGCGCCTACCGCGGCTACTCCTACCTGGTGGGGCAGGAGGCGGGCGCCTTCGCCCAGGTGGTGGCGATGCGTGACTACGCGGTGGCCTACGTGCCGGCCGCCCTCGCGCAGACGCTCGGCGTCGACGTGGCGGACGAGCAGGACCAGCAGCTCCTCAAGTCCTGCTTCATCGCGCTCGACGCGCAGCACGCCGCGGGCTCGCTCGAGCTCGCGGAGGTCCCCGCCTGGCACTTCACCGCGGAGACGACCTACGACGTGGGCGGCGTGCGCTTCCAGTTCGACCAGCAGGTCGACGGCAACGTGTACGCGTTCGTGATCGGCGCCGACGGCTCCGACGTCACGGACAGCGAGAGCCCCCTCTTCGCCAAGCCCTCCTTCGCCGACTTCGCGCGCCTGGCCAGCCCCGCCGACGTGAGCATCGCGCAGGAGGCCACGGGGCTCGCGGCCGCCGGCGAGTTCCTTGCCACGCTCGACTGGAGCCCCTTGTGGGTGACGCTCAAGACCACGGGCGTGGCCATCGTCATCATCTTCGTGCTGGGCCTTCTGGCGGCGTACTTCTGCCTCAACATCTCCGCTCGCGCCAAGAACATCTGCGACTCCATCTTCACCATCCCCATGGTGCTGCCGCCGACGGTGTGCGGCTTCGTGCTTCTGTGGCTGTGCGGGCGCAACACGCCGTTCGGGCAGTTCTTCATCGACGTGGGGTTCCCGCTCATCTTCAGCTGGCCGGCCACGGTGATCGCGGCCGTGGTGGTGGCGTTCCCGCTGATGTACCGCAACGCGCTCGGGGCGTTCGAGAACCTCGACCCCAACATGCTCGACGCGGCGCGCACGCTCGGCTGGTCGAACGCGCGCATCTTCGTGAAGCTCATGCTGCCGCTGTCGTGGAGCTCGATCGCGGCCGGCACGGTGCTCGCGTTCGCCCGCGCGCTCGGCGAGTTCGGCGCCACGCTGTTCCTCGCGGGCAACTACCTCGGCGTCACGCGGACCATCCCCATCGCCATCTACTTCGAGTGGATGAACGGCAACGGCGAGGTGGCGTGGTTCTGGACGGCCGTCATCATCGCGTTCAGCTTCGTGGTGATCCTGTTCATCAACTGGTGGAGCGCGCGCACCACCAAGTACCGCCGGCGCGTCGAGGAGGACTAGCATGAGCTTGGAGGTCAGCATCAAGAAGAGCTTCCCGTCCTTCACGCTCGACGTGTCGATCGAGGCCGGGTCGGAGACGCTCGGCTTTCTGGGCGCGTCGGGCTGCGGGAAGAGCCTCACCATGCGCTGCATCGCGGGCATCGAGAAGCCCGACGAGGGGCGCATCGTGGTGAACGGCCAGGTGTTCTTCGACTCCGAGGAGCGGATCAACCTCACGCCGCAGCAGCGCAAGACCGCGTTGCTGTTCCAGAACTACATGCTGTTCCCGAACCTCACGGTGGCGCAGAACGTGGCGGCGGGCATCGGGCGCGACGTGCCGAAGGCCGACGCGGACGCCATCGTGCAGAGCGAGCTGAAGCGCTTCGGCCTGGAGGGCTTCGACGCGCGCTACCCCGCGCAGCTCTCCGGCGGCCAGCAGCAGCGCGTGGCGCTCGCGCGCATGCTCGCGGCGCGCCCGGGCATCCTCATGCTCGACGAGCCGTTCTCGGCGCTCGACGCGCACCTCAAGGGCGTGCTCGAGCAGAACCTCGTGAGCCTGTTCGACGCGTTCGACGGCACCATCCTGTACGTGAGCCACGACATCGACGAGGCGCTGCGCTTCTGCGACCGCATCGCGGTGGTGGAGTCCGGGCACATCCTCGAGATCGACACCGGCGACGACCTGGTGAACCGCCCGCAGTCCTCCGCGGCGCTGAAGCTGTCGGGCTGCAAGAACGCCACGCCGGCCGAGCGCGTGGGCGACCACTGCGTGTGGCTGCCGAAGTGGGGCGTGCGCGTGGCCACCGACGAGGAGGTGCCGGCCGACGTGAAGTACCTCGGCGTGCGCGCGCGCTACGTCGAGCGCGCCGAGGGGCCGGGCGAGAACAACTACCGCATGCGCGTCGACCGCGCGAGCGACTCGCGCTTCGAGCGCACGCTGCTCCTCGGGTTCGTCGACCGCGACGAGTCGGCGGTGCCCACGGTGGCGCACACCGAGGACGAGATGAAGTACCTGCACCAGCACATGTTCTGGCGCGTGGGGAAGGTGGACGTCGACCCGGCCCGGCTGCTCGACGCCGGCGACGAGGTCTGGGTACACATCCCGAAGGACCGCATCTACCTGGTGACGAAGTAGCTGCTCTCGGCGCGGCGGTGCCCATGGCGGGCGGCAGTGGTGCGGCCTGCGGCGGGCAGTGGGCGGACAGTGGCGCTCCGCTCACGGCGGGCGGCGGCGGTGTGCCAGGGCGGTGCGCCAGGGCGCGCTGAAGCTCGCGACGCCGTTTCTTTTCGGCATTTTCGCGGGCCGTGCAGATTTCGCGGGCGTTTTTGGCAGAAATCTGCAGTTGTTTGTCTTTTCGCGGGGCGTTAGAGGTTGCTTGACCAATTGCGACAGTGTGTCTTTGTGCAAAACACCTGGTCACTGTCGCTACCGTTGCTCGCGAAGCGTTCGATGGCGGCTCTGGGCGGTTTTTGGAGTACCTGGATTGACCAATATCTGAAGATTTCTGCCAAAATCGTCCCGGAATTTTGCACGCACATCCTAGGGCACTCAAAATCACGCGGATTGGAACGCGGTGTTGCGTGGGATGCCCGAAAATCGCGTGGGCGCGTGCTTAGGCGCAGCTTTGCGCAGGGAGATTCGCAAGCTGCGAGGGGGAGATCTGCGAGCCGTGCGGGGCGCGGAGCCCTCGGAGCGCGCGGAGAGGAATGCGAATTGCGCGGGGGCGTGAAATCACGCAGGGCTTCGATAGCGATATCCTATCCCGAGAAGTTCTGCATCGTCGTGTGGCTCGCGAGGAGTAGAGTGCCCTCATGGCGATATTGCTCACAGACGACACGGCGATGTGGTTCTGGCGTTGGAGGGCGAGCAGCGGTTCGCAGCTCAGCCAGTTCGCTCCTGCGCGCCTGAAGGCCGTTCCCGAAGGGTCGCCGCCCCCAAGCGACATAGTGGCGGCGTGTGACTATTTTCGTGCGCCCGACGAGCCGGTTTGCGCTTTGGTGGCGCGTGCGTCTGACGTTCGAAGGACTTGCGACGTGTCGTATCGGGTTTTCGGCGGCGTCCTGCCGGCAGGCTCTTTCGTCCGGCTCAACGAGGGCGTTTACGTGGCTTCTCCCGAGTACCTGGCGCTCAGGATGGCGGCGCGCCTGACGAGGGTCGAGCTCCTTCGCTTGCTCTACGAGCTGTGCGGCTGCTACGTGCTTAACGAGAATGACGCACGCGGATTCAGCGGCTGCCAGCCGATCACGAACTTGTCGCGGGTGAGCAGCTTTGCGAAAAGCGCCTCGGGCATGCGCGGCGTTCGGGAGATGCGCCTGCTGGTCGGTCGCGCTTCCGAGAGGTCGGCCTCGCCTCGGGAGACGGACGTCGACATGATGCTCACGCTTCCTCTGCGCATGGGTGGATATGCCCTGCCGAAGCCCGCGCTGAATGAGCGTATCGTGCTCACCGAATCTCAGAGGAAGCTGATCGATCGGGAGGCAATCACCCCTGACATGCTCTGGAGGGGTGCGCGCCTCGCCCTGGAGTACGAAAGCGACGAGTGGCATTCGGGGGACGAGAGGTTCGTGCGCGACTCTCGCCACCGAAACGACTTGAAGGCTCTGGGGTACGATGTCGTGACGGTGACGAACGCGGAGCTCAAGTCTCTCCGCGAGATGGATCGGATCGCCTCGGGCATTGCGCGGCGGCTCGGCGTTCGCATGCGGGTGTCGCTCGACGACCACGATGCGCGCAAGCTGGCGCTCAGGACGAGCTTGGCTGACATCCAGCGCCGCGGCAGGAGCGCGAAAGCAGGCGTGCGCCTGATCTGACGTGCTGCTCCGCCTTGCCTTCCTGCATCGAGCCCCGTCCTTTTCGCGTTTCGGGGCGGGGATGGCGGACGTGCTCTCCGCTGCCCGCTGCTCGCTTTCGGATCGCTGCTCCATCTTTCAGGTCGGCTCCCGACGCGGCCCCCAGCGCTTCGCGGCACTCCCTTCGCCCCTTCGCCGCCTGCCTGCGCTTCCCCTCGTCCTCCCGGGCCGTGGCGGATGATTCCGCGTGAGAACTAATCGCATTCATGTATAATGGGCGGCGATAGAACGGAAAGGGAAGCATCTTGAAGGACTCACACGGCCGCACCATCGACTACCTGCGCATATCGCTCACGGACCGCTGCAACTTCCGCTGCATCTACTGCATGCCCGAAGGCGGCGTGAGCCAGCTGAGGCACGAGGACATCCTGCGCATCGAGGAGATCGAGGAGCTCGTGCGCATCGCCGCGGGCATCGGCATCAAGAGCATCCGCCTCACGGGCGGCGAGCCGCTCGTGCGCAAGGGCGTGGTCGACCTGGTGGACGCCATCACCAAGATCCCCGGCATCGAGAACGTGTCCATGACCACCAACGGCGTGCTTCTGCCGCGCATGGTGGACGACCTGAAGGCGGCGGGCCTCTCGCGCGTGAACATCTCGCTCGACACGCTCGACGCCGACCAGTTCCGCATGGTCACGCGCTGCGGCAACCTCGACGACGCGCTCGCGGGCATCGAGGCCGCGCTGGCGGCGGGGCTCAACCCGGTGAAGATCAACGCGGTGGTGGTGCGCAGCCTCAGCCAGGACTTCCTCGAGTACGCCAAGCTCTCCGTCGACCGCCCGCTGCACGTGCGCTTCATCGAGTACATGCCCGTGGGTGAGAGCTCGGGCGCGGACGGCTGCGGCTGGGGCAAGGACGACGTCATCCCCAGCGAGGAGCTCCACGCCCTCATCAACGAGCGCGCGCGGGCGCAGGGCCTGCCGGAGCTCGTGGACGCGGGGAGCGGGCGCCCGCTCGGCTGGGGCCCGGCGCGCTACTTCCAGTTCCCGGGCGCGCAGGGCACGGTGGGCTTCATCTCGCCCCTGTCCCGCCACTTCTGCGGCGAGTGCAACCGCCTGCGCCTGACGGCCGACGGCAAGATCCGCCCGTGCCTGTTCAGCGACACGGAGTACGACGTGCGCACGGCCCTGCGCGAGGGCGGCGAGGACGCGGTGCGCGCCGTGCTGTTCGAGGCGCTCGGCGCCAAGCCCGACGACCACCACGACAAGGTGGGGACCGAGCGCGGCATGTCGCAAATCGGGGGGTAGCCCCGGCTTCGCCTGCCCCGCCTGCATTCACCTACGAAGGAGACATCGATGACTGACCAGCAGCTGACCCATATCGACGAGAAGGGCGACGTCCGCATGGTGGACGTGTCGCAGAAGGCCGACACCGAGCGCGTAGCCGTAGCCGAGGGCTTCATCGCCATGCACGCCGCCACGCTCGAGATGATCGCGGGCGGCACGGCCAAGAAGGGCGACGTGCTGGCCTGCGCGCGCGTGGCCGGCGTCATGGCCGCCAAGCGCACGAGCGACCTCATCCCGATGTGCCACCCGCTCAACATCACGAAGGCGAAGGTGGAGTGCATGCCGGTGTTCGCCGGCGAGCGCGCCGACGGCCGCGTGGGCATCCACGTGACCACCACCTGCGGCGTCACCGGCAAGACGGGCATCGAGATGGAGGCCCTCACCGCGGCGAGCGTGGCGTGCCTCACGGTGTACGACATGTGCAAGGCGGTCGACCGCGGCATGGAGATCATGGACGTGCGCCTGCTGAAGAAGGACGGCGGCAAGACGGGCCTCTGGCTGCGCGAGGAGCAGCAGTAGGTTGTTTCAGTCTCTTCTCCCTTTCCCGTGGAATTGGCAGAGAACGGTATGATTCCCGCAGCTGAATAACGCTATCATGAGACGAGCGGTTATTCCGAGCCCGTTGAGCCCGTTTGAGCCCGAGGAGCGTCCCATGGAGAAGCGCACGAAGATCATCTGCACGCTAGGACCGGCCGTCGACGACGAGCAGACGCTCGTCGAGCTCATCGAGGCGGGCATGAACGTGGCGCGCCTGAACTTCAGCCACGGCAGCCATGCGGAGCACCAGGTGCGCATAGACCGCCTCAAGCGCGTGCGCGAGCGCCTCGGCGTGCCGTGCGCGCTCTTGCTCGACACCAAGGGCCCCGAGATCCGCACCGGCACGCTCGCAGGCGGCGGCCCCGTGGCGCTCGAGGAGGGCGCGCTGTTCACGCTCACCGCGAAGGAGTGCCAGGGCACGTCGGAGCGCGTCACGCAGACGGCCGCGGTGCTTCCCTCGTGCGTGCAGGCGGGCTCTTCCATCCTCCTCGACGACGGCTTGATCGAGCTTTCCGTCGAGCGCGTGGAGGGCGATGACGTCGTCTGCCGCGTGGCGAACGCGGGCCTGCTCGGCGAGCGCAAGTCGGTCAACGTCCCCGGCGTTCGCGTGCCGCTGCCCGTCGTCACCGATCAGGACCGCGCCGACCTCCTCTTCGGCATCGAGAACGACTTCGACTACGTGGCGGCGTCGTTCGTGCGCGACGGCGCGGGCGTGCGCGAGGTGCGCGCGTTTCTGTCCGCGCACGGCGGGGGCGACATCCGCATCGTCGCCAAGATCGAGAACGCCGACGCGGTGCGCAACGCAGCCGAGATCATCGAGGCCGCCGACGCCGTCATGGTCGCGCGCGGCGATTTGGGCGTGGAGGTGCCCGCGTGGCGCATCCCCCACATCCAGAAGCAGATCATCCGCGCGTGCAACCGCGAGAGCAAGCCTGTTGTCACGGCCACCCAGATGCTCGACTCCATGATCCGCAACCCGCGCCCCACGCGCGCCGAGGTGGCTGACGTGGCCGGCGCCATCTACGACGGCACCGACTGCGTGATGCTCTCCGGCGAGACGGCGGTGGGCGCGCACCCGGTCCGCGCCGTGCGCGCCATGGCGCACATCGCGCGCGAGAACGAGGCGCACCTGTTCGAGGAGTGCTTCCCCGACCGCAGCCGCACGCACGCGCGGCCCTCGCTCGCCGTGGGCATCGCCGCGGTCACCACGGCGGAGGCGCTCGACGCGGCGTGCATCGTGACGCCCACGCTGTCGGGCCGCACCCCGCGCCTCATCTCGAACCTGCGCCCGCGCGTGCCCATCTTCGCGGTCACGCCGCATCCGCGCGTCATGCGCCAGCTCCAGCTCTCGTGGGGCGTGACGGCGCTGCTCGGCGACACCCAGGGCGACATGCGCCGCGTGATCGACCAGGCGCGCGAGTCCGTGCGGGCCTGCGGCCTGGTGGAGGCGGGCGACGTCGGCGTGCTCACGGCGGGTGACCCGCACACGAGCCCGCTCGAGGACGTCGGGGGAGGGAAGTCGGCGATGGGCCCCACCAACGCCCTGTACGTGGTGGAGTTCAAGTAGGGGGCGCCCGCGTCGCGCGCCTGCGGCGACGCCCCTCGCGCTCGCCCGTCCCGCCAGAGTCGAGCGCGCTTGCGCCGCCCGCCAGCGCCGCACCTGCTTGCCCCGCCGCACCAGCGCGCACCCGCCCGCCCCGCGCCTGCGGCGGCGCCCCTCGCGCTCGCCCTCGCATTCCGCAGCTTTTTCCGGAGCGGCTCCTTGCGCCTTGACTGTTGTGCTAACATGTGCGGTTGGTATTACAACATCTGGAAGGGACGTATATGTCAGGGCACTCAAAATGGGCAACAACCAAGCATCGCAAGGCTGCGCAGGACGCTAAGCGCTCCGCCTTGTTCTCCAAGCTGTCGCGCAACATCACCGTTGCAGCCAAGGAGGGTGGCGACCCCAACCCCGACAACAACGCCTCCCTTGCGGCCGCCATCGAGAAGGCCAAGGCCAACTCGCTGCCGAAGGACAAGATCAAGACCGCCATCGACAAGGCGTTCGGCAGCGGCAAGGACGCCGCGAGCTACGAGACGGTCATCTACGAGGGCTACGGCCCGGCGGGCATCGCGGTGTACTGCGAGGCCCTGACCGACAACCGCAACCGCACCGCCGCCGACGTGCGCAGCGCGTTCTCGCACGCGGGCGGCAACCTGGGCACCTCGGGCTCGGTCGCGTTCATGTTCGAGCGCAAGGGCCAGGTCGTGGTGGCCAAGGAGGTCGAGACCGGCGACAAGAAGAACCCCGTGAAGCCCAACGGCGCCGCCGCTGACGAGGAGGAGTTCATGATGGCCGTCGCCGAGGCCGGCGGAGACGACTACGAGGACGCCGACGAGGAGTGGATCGTCTACACCGCGCCGTCTGACCTCATGGCCGTGAAGAAGGGCCTCGAGGAGCAGGGCATCGAGACGAAAGGCGCCGAGATGACCATGGAGCCCACCACGCCCGCCACGGTCACCGTGAACGACGCGCGCAAGGTCATGCGCCTCATCGACAAGCTCGAGGAGCTCGAGGACCTGCAGAACGTCTACCACACCATGGACATCACCGACGAGATCGCCGCGGCGCTCGACGAGTAGCCTGCTCTGTCCGTCTTGGCGGGCGGGCGAAGCGCGTCGGCGTCTCGCGCCTGCTTCGCCTGCTGCGCGAGGATGAGCTCATGGGAGGGCGAGGACCTTGTTCCTCGCCCTCTTTTTTGCTGCCTGAGGTGAGGTCGGCTTGCTACGTGCTACTTGCCGCGCTTGTCTCGCTTGCGGCCCGCGCCCATGCGGCCCGCGCCCGCGTTCGCGTTCGCACGGCTCGCGCCCGCGCTCATGCGGCTCGCGTTCGCGCGCCCCATGCCCGCGCTCGCGCCGTCTGCGCTCGCGGCGCCGGACGTTTCGGCGATGGAGGCGCGCAGGTAGAGCGTGTAGGCGACGGCCGCCGACGAGGCGATCACCAGGTCGCGCTCGAAGTCGCCCGGCTCGCTCCCGCTCGTGAGCGTGGCGGGCGCGGCGGAGGTGGGCGCGAAGAGCGCCCGGCAGGCGTTCTCGAGCGCGGTGCAGAAGTAGTCGTAGGCGACGTCCGTCTCGAAGCTGGTGATCTGCTGCTCGATGAGGTGGTTGATCTCGCCGATGGAGAACGTGTGCTTCAGGATGCCGATCACGATGAGCTGGGCGACCTGCTCGCGCGTGTACTTCTTGGCGCGCGGCGGCGCGATCACGCCCTGCTTCACGTAGTTGTTCACCATGGAGGGCGTGATGATCTTGTCGTCGGGCTGGTACAGCGGGCGCAGCGTCTCCTGCAGGTAGCCGACGAGCTGGTCCATGTAGAGCTCGATGTGGGGGATCTCGGCATAGCGCGGGAGGCGCAGCGAGGCGATGTTCTGGGCGAACGCGTTCTGCTCGGCTGGCTGCACAGACGTCTCCTCCCTTCGGCTCCGCGCGTTGCGCGACATGGTGGTTGCACAGGCAAGAAAATAGCAGATTGACGCTTGATGGTCAAATTCTTCAACTAGTTGACAAAATGTCGATTAATACATAATCTGGTTTTCAATACGAGATATGGCGCAGCTGGATCATAGCGAGGCCGCTGGATCATAGCGAGGACACAGCGAAAGCGGGGGACCATGGGCAAGAAGGAGATCGCCATCGTCATCGACTCATGCACGGACGTGCCGCCGGCCGAAATCGAGCGCTACGGCATGTACGTGGTGCCGGTGCAGGTGAACTACGAGGACGGCAGCTACCTCGACAAGGTGGACATCACGCCGCAGGAGGTCTACGACCGCCTCGCCGTGGAGGTTCCGCGCACCTCGACGCCGACGCCCGCCATAGCCTCCGAGGTGCTGGGCCGCGTGGTGGCCGACGGCTACGAGCAGGCGGTGGTGGTGACCATCTCGAGCGGGCTGTCGTCCACGCACGACCTGCTGCGCTCCGTGTCGTCGGGCATGTCCCGTCTGCGCACGCTTCTCGTCGACACGAAGAACATCGGCATGGGGGCGGGGCTCGTGGTGCTCGCGCTCGCGCGCATGGTGGAGGCGGGCGCCACGCTCGAGGAGCTCGAGGAGGCGGTGGACCGCATCGTCGCGAACACGAGGGTATTCTTCTGCGTTGACACGCTCGACTACCTGCTGCGCGGCGGGCGCATCGGCAAGGTCACCTACCGGGTGGGCAGCCTGCTCGACATGCGCCCCGTGATCAGCTGCAACGAGGAGGGCGTGTACTACACCGTGTCGAAGGCGAAGGGCCGCAAGCTCTCGCTCAAGCGCGCCATGAGCTGCGCCGAGAAGTTCGCCGCGCAGTTCGACGAGTGCGTCATGGCCGTGGTGGACGGCGACGCGGCGTCCGAGGCCGCCGAGGTGCGGCGCGAGCTCAAGGGGAAGATCGCGAACGCGACCACCTGGTACGAGGGGAACGTGAGCCCCGCCCTCGTGGTCCACACCGGCCCCGGCCTCATCGGCGTCGGCGTGCAGGGCGCATAGCCCGCACCCCGCACGCCGAGCCAACTCCATCGTTTCCTACGCGTTCCCGTCATCTCCGGAGAACTCGCCCTTCAAGAAGCCTCGCGCCACGCATGCGGCGGCGCCGGCGGTTGCCACGAGGCCGATCAGGGCGCTGGTGGCAACCGAGAGCTCGTCGCCGGTCTGGGCGAGCTTCGTGCCGGTCGGCAGCGTCACCGTCTCCGTGCTGCCGTTCGCGCCCGCGCCCGCAGCTGAGCCTGCGCCGGCGCCGGCGCCGTTCGCGCCCGCATCCGCGCCCGAGTCGGTGCCGGGCGTCGTGCCTGCATCGGGCGTGTTGCCGCCACCTGTGTTGCCGTTGCCGCCCGTGTTTCCGCCTGCGCCGTTGCCGCCCGTGTTTCCGCCCGCGTTGCCGCCGCCGCCCGCTCCGTCGCCCTCGCCGGGCTCGGGCGCAGGAGCCGCGGAGACGACGACCTCGGCGGTCGGCCGCTGGGCGTATCCGGCAAGGTACGTCACGACGTAGGTGCCCTCGGCGGCAGGGACGAAGCGGTAGCTTGCATGGGCAGACGCCGACAGCGTGCCCTCGGCAAGCGCAGCCGCCTCCGCCGCCGTCTTCATCAGCTCAATTGCCTGCCCGTTGGGGTCGGTCACCTCCGGCACTGCCTGGAGCTCCGTGCCGGCGACGTCGGTGAACAGCACGTTCGGCACAAGGTAGGCCTGGCCCACGGTGGCGGTGCCCATCTCCTCGGCGCTCGGAGCCTCCGCGGCCTTCGCCACCGGAGCCGAGGCCGTGTAGAGCATGGCCGCCTGCTCCTGGGTGGCGACGACAGGCGTAAGCTTGGCGAAGGCGACCTTGCCCACCATCGGGTGCTCCATGGCGCCCTCGCTGTCCACGTCGGCCCCCACGAACCAGCGCTTGAAATCGGCCTTCGGCGCGGGGATGGAGCCCACGTTGCGCTTCTGCGACACCAGCTGGCCGTTCAGGTAGTACTTCATGGTCTCGCCGTCGTAGGTCACCGTCACGTGCGTCCACGTGTTCAGCGGCACCTCTCCGTCGGTGTATACGTAGTTGCTTCCGTTCCCCACGTTGGTGTAGTGCCGCAGCTTGGGAGCGTAATAGCTCAAGTCCTGTCCCACGTCACTCGCGCTGGAGAACAGATCGAAGTAGTCATTCGTCGGTTCTGCGGTGAACTGGAACAGCACCTCGATGGTCTCGGCTTGCGCGATGGCGGCGTAGTCCTTGTCGGCGAACTCGTACCCCACGGCCGACTCGCCGTCGAACAGCGCAACCGGAACGCCGAAGGCGCTGTCCGTCTCGTAGGTCAACGCGCCGAAGGGCACGGCGGCATGCGGCTTGGCGGCGCGGTCGTCGTGCGCGCCGGTGGCAAAGTCGAGGTGAAGCAGCGGGGCGCCCAGCGAGGGCGGGACCTTCTCGGCGGTCGTGAACTCCGTCTCGCCGACAAGCGCCTCCTTCCCGAACGCGCTGACGGCGTAGGCGCGCAGCACGTAGGCGGTCTTCTCCTCGAGCGCCGCGCCGAACAGCGGACGCTCGAACACAGCCGGCTGGTTGACGTCCGCCTTGTAGTAGTCGGACATGAAGCGCGCATTGAACACGGGAGCGTCCGGGGCAGACGCGCGCGCGACCGTGACGCGGTAGGAGATGACCACGTCGTCGTTCACGCCCGAGGCGTCGGCGGACACCTTGTCAGCCGTCAGCGCGAACGAGGCGTCCATGTCGCTGATGGTCTCCTCGGGCACCGAGACCGAGGCGCCTTCCTTAACCAGGGGCGGCTTGGCCGCCTGCTCCATGCCGGCATGCGTGTACCGGAAGCCGTCGCGCCCCTGGGAGGGAACGATCACCCAAGGCTGCCCGAGGGCGGCGCCGTTGCGGAAGTCCAGGCGGTGGATCGTGACGGCATGCGTCGCCGTGTCGATCTCCACCAGCTCGCACTGGCTGGCGTCTTGCCCGGCAGCGGGGTTCTCGGCGTCGCTGCCCGTCTCGTCCAGGCCGTCGCCGCTCATCCAGAAGTTGTTCGCGAACGTGGCGGTTTGGATGAGCGTGAAGCCGTCGTCCTGGAAGATGGAGCGCGGGTCGGCCATCGGGATGTGCGTATGCCCCGAGAAGTGGATGAGCTGATGGTACTTCCCGGCAAGCTCCTGATAGAAGCCGTCGTCGCTGCCGCTTTTGTCAGAGCTGTCGGTGCCGAACTGCCCGTTCCAGCCGCCGCCCACGCTGTACCAGACCGTGTTGCCGAAGGGGTGGTGCGTCAGCAGGAACACGGGCTTGCTCGCATTCTCCGCCACTGCGGCGCCAACGCGCTCGCGCACCCAGTCTTGGCGGTCGCCGTACCAGCTGTTGTCGGCGCCGCCCGGATGCGATGAGAGGGCAATCACGTGGTAGCCGCTGCCGGGAGCACCGGTGCCGCCCACGACGAAGTCGCAGTCTGTCTGGCCCTCGTTGGCGCCGCCGGGAATCTGGAACGAGCCCGCCACCTTCAGCTTCGACGACAGGAACTCCTTGAACTCCGCCTGAGCGCTGTCCTTGCTGCCGCCATGCGCGTAGTACTCGTGGTTGCCCATGACGATGCCCACCGGGCTCTTCGCGTGCGCGTTCAGCAGCTCGGCCAGCTCGTCGTATTCGCCTGCTGCGCCGTGGTCTGCCGAGTCGCCCACGAAGAAGTGCCCGTGGACCTGCGGGGCCATGCTGTAGATGGCGCTGAAGGCGGCGGGCACCTTCTCGCGGCAGGCGTTTTCCTCGCCAGTGCCCACATGCGTGTCGCTGTGCACGGTAAAGCGCACCTTGCTGCCGGAGAGCGTCGGCCATTGGGGAGAGCTCGGTGCCGTGAACGCAGCTGCGGCCTCCTGGTCGGGAAAGACCAAAAGCCCCCGGCGGCGCACACGCCGGTGACGGCGGCCAACTTGAGGAACGTGCGGCGTGACACGCCGAACGTTCCCTGATCGTATGCGGCTTCGAGATCATTCATGGCAGAGTTCTTCTCCTTCACGTGCGTCTCCTTTGCTCTTCTCTTTTCTTCAAACGGGATGTCGGATGCGTCTGCTTTGCATGGTGTGGCAGCGGCATCGAACGCGTGCGCCTCGGACGCTTTGATCGCGCCCGGCTCGCCTTGGCACAGCATGAGGACATCGTAGGGAGGGAACGTCAGGATGAATTCAGGGGAGCGAAAACACGCTCCAAGGCAGGGGCAAAGTTCGCGTAAAGAGCGGGCGCCGTGCGTCTGAAACATTTGTTTGATGGTGACCTTGATTTTGGCAAACGCTTGTTCTATCATAGCCTCACTTGTTGAGAAAGCGAGGTTGTGATCGTGGCGTCAGTCGAGCGCGTCATACTGGGCATCGACCCGGGCCTGGCCAACACGGGCTGGGGCATCGTCGAGCAGCGCGGCTCACGGCTCGCCTGCGTGGCGTACGGGTGCGTCTCCACGCCTGCGAGCCAGCCGCTCGCGGAGCGCCTCCTGAAGATCCACAACCAGATCGGCGCGGTGGTGCGGCGCTTCGGCCCTGTCTGCGTGGGCATCGAGACCGTGTGGTTCGGCCAGAACATCACGGCGGCCTTCGCCACGGGGCAGGCGCGCGGCGCGGCGCTCGTGGCGTGCGCGGAGGGCGGGCTCGCGGTGGGGGAGTTCACCCCGCGCCAGATCAAGCTCGCGGTGGTGGGCACGGGCTCGGCCGAGAAGGAGCAGGTGCAGTACATGGTGCGCCAGCTCTTGCAGCTCGAGGAGGTGCCGCAGCCCGACCATGCGGCTGACGCGCTGGCAGCTGCCATCTGCTACACCACGCACGACGGGTTCGCGCGCGCCGAGAGGCGCTTCGACGAGCTGGTGGCGAAGGCGGAGGCGGCGCAGGCGTCGCGTGGCGCGCAACCGCGTCAGACGCGGCGGCGCGGCGGCACGGCCGGCGGGGAAGGTGAGGCGTGATGATTGCCTTTTTAAGCGGAAGGCTGGCGGGGAAGACCCCCAGCATGGCGTATGTCGACGTGAACGGCGTGGGATACGCCGTCTCCATGTCGGCGGCGGCGCTCGCGAAGCTGCCTGACGTGGGCGAGAGCGTGTCCGTGCTCACCTACCTGCAGGTGAGCGAGAGCGGGGCGGCGCTCTTCGGGTTCCTCACGCAGGAGGAGAAGGCGCTGTTCGAGCGGCTGATCACGGTGAGCGGCGTAGGGCCGAAGGTGGCGCTCGCGGCGCTGTCCACCTTCTCGCCGCGCGCTTTGGCCGATGCCGTCGCCGCCCAGGACACCTCCCTGGTGGCGAAGATCCCCGGCGTGGGCAAGAAGACCGCCTCTCGCATCATCCTCGAGCTCAAGGGCTCGCTCGACGCGGGGGCCGAGAGCCTGTTCGGCACGGCTCCTGACGAGAAGTCGGTGGTCGACGCGCGCCTGAGCGGGGCTGCCGAGGCGCTGCTGTCGATGGGCTTCACGTCGGCCGAGGCTGATCTTGCGCTCAAGGGAGCGCCCGAGGGGGCTACCGAGGCGGCGCTGCTACAATATGCGTTGAAGCGATTGGGAAGCCGATAGGGGTTTATGGACGACAGCGTACGCATAGAGGGAATGGTGTTCGAGGCCGCGGCGGGCGGCTTGGGCGGCGCACGCGGCGAGGCCGCGGCAGGCGCTGACGCGCACGCGCGGGCGGTGACGCCCGAGCTCGTGGAGGACGACCTGGCGCTCGACCGCTCCCTGCGCCCGAAGCGCCTCGAGGACTACCTGGGCCAGACCAAGGTCAAGGAGTCGCTGGCCATCCTCATCGAGGCCGCGCAGGCGCGCCATGACGTGGCCGACCACATCCTGTTCTCGGGCCCGCCGGGCCTCGGCAAGACGACGCTCGCCACCGTGGTGGCCAACGAGCTCGGCTCCAGCATCCGGACCACCTCCGGCCCCGCCATCGAGCGCACGGGGGACCTCGCGGCCATCCTCACCAACCTCGAGGAGGGCGACGTCCTGTTCATCGACGAGATCCACCGCCTCAACCGCATGGTGGAGGAGGTTCTCTACCCCGCGCTCGAGGACTTCGCGCTCGACATCGTGGTGGGCAAGGGCCCGGCGGCGCGCTCCATCCGCCTCGACATCCCGCGCTTCACGCTCATCGGCGCCACCACGCGCACGGGCCTGCTCACCGGCCCTCTGCGCGACCGCTTCGGCATCGCGTTCCGCCTGCAGTACTACACGCCCGAGGAGCTCAGCGCCATCGTGTGCCGCTCGGCGGCCATCCTCGACGTCGACATCGACCAGGAGGGCGCGCTCGAGATCGCGCGTCGCAGCCGCGGGACGCCGCGCCTGGCCAACCGCATGCTCAAGCGCGTGCGCGACTGGGCGCAGGTCTGCGCGGACGGCGTCATCACCGAGGACGTGGCGGCCCAGGCCCTGAGCTTCTTCGAGGTGGACGACTTGGGCCTCGACGCGGTGGACAACCGCATCCTGGAGATCCTCTGCGTCCAGTTCTCGGGGCGCCCCGTGGGCCTCACCACGCTGGCCTCGGCGCTCTCGGAGGACCCTGACACGGTGGAGGACGTCTACGAGCCCTACCTCATGCAGCAGGGCCTCATGATGCGCACGCCGAAGGGGCGTCAGGCCACCGCGCGCGCGTGGGAGCACCTCGGGCTCGTCCCGCCCGAGGAGGGGAGGTAGCCATGTTCGAGCAAGACTATCTGCTGCGCATGCTCATGGACTTCGCGGCGGCCATCCGCCGCTCCATCGAGCGCGCAGGCGGCCAGCAGGACCCGTCCGGCGCGGCGAGCATGCTCGAGGAGGCGATCGGCAGCGCCGTCGACATCGACGGCGGCGTGCTTCTGTCGCTCTCGCCGGAGTCCATCGCGAGCATCCTGGAGGTGTCGGGGACCGACCCGCACGTCACCGAGTACGTGGCGCGCTCGCTTCTGCTCGCGTCCGACTACCACGCCCAGGCGGGCGAGGCGGAGCTTGCCGAGCTGCGCCGCGGGCAGGCGCTCGCCGTCGCCGAAGCCTATGGCCACGACCTCTCCGAAGCGTTCGACTTCGAGGCTGACATTAAACTTTAAGTTTACTCAAAGACCCACGTCAGACGCTTGTTTTGGGGGAATCGGGGAACCTCGGAGCTTTCGCCAAAAAACATAATTTTCTTACGATGATTCCTCGCAGGAAACGAGTCGAAGTAGCGTATAGTGAGTGCATGTCCAAAAGAAGAGAGGACAAGTGTTGCCGCCATGCAGCACGTGTACATATCTCCCCGACTCTGGGGAGAGGAAAGAGGAAAAGATGGCGGAAGGTACTGTTAAGTGGTTCAACCCGGAGAAGGGTTACGGTTTCATCTCTCAGGCAGACGGCGAGGATCTCTTCGTCCATTTCTCTGAGATCCAGATGGACGGGTTCAAGACGCTCGACGAGGGTGCTGCGGTGTCCTTCGACGTAACGACGGGTCAGAACGGCAAGCTCCAGGCGAGCAACGTCGTCAAGCTGTAAATCCAAGTTCGATCACAGACGCAAGCGGGCCTGCAAGAGATTGCGGGCCCGCTTTTTTTGCGCCTGTTGCCGCCGACGTGGGGCGGCCTAGTGGATGAACATCGCGTCGCCGAAGCTCAGGAGGCGGTAGCGCTCGGCGATGGCGTGCCCGTAGGCGCGCATGATCGCCTCGCGGCTGGCGAACGCGCTCACGAGCATCATGAGGGTCGACTTCGGCACGTGGAAGTTCGTGACCAGGGCGTCCACCACGTGGAACTCGTATCCCGGCAGGATGTAGAGCGAGGTGGCCTCGCGGTCGCGCGGCTTGAGCGCGCCTGACGCGGCGTCCCAGGCGCTCTCGAGCGAGCGCACGCTCGTGGTTCCCACGGCCACCACGCGCCCGCCGCGCGCCTTCGTGCGCGCCACGGCGTCTGCCACCTCGCGCCCCACGGTGTAGAGCTCGGTGTGGATCTGGTGGTCCTCGGCGTTCTCCTCGTCGACCGTGCGGAAGGTGTCGAGGCCCACCTCGAGCTCGACGGTCGCCCACTCCACGCCCTTGGCGCGCAGGCGGTCGATGAGCTCGGGCGTGAAGTGCAGCCCTGCGGTGGGCGCGGCGGCCGAGCTCTCGCGGCGCGCGTACACGGTCTGGTACATCTCCGCGTCGCCCGCGTAGTCCTTGATGTAGGGCGGCAGCGGCGTGGTGCCCACGGCGTGCAGCGCCTCGTCGAGCGAGGGGAGCTCGGTCGAGAGGCGCGCCACGCGCTCGCCGCGCTGGGCGTTGCGCGCCCAGTCGACGATCTCGGCCGAGAGCGCCACGTTGCCGTCCTCGTCGGCGAAGTCGACCACGGCGCCCGTGTTGGGCTTCAGGCGCTTGCCGGGGCGCACGAGCACCTCCCAGAAGGCGACCCGGTTGGTGCGCGGCTCGGGCCCGCCGCATTCGCGCAGCAGGAACACCTCGGCCGCGCCGCCCGTCCCGCGCTTGGCGCCGAGCAGGCGCGCGGGCATGACGCGCGTCTCGTTGGCGACGAGCAGGTCGCCGGGGTTCAGGTACTCCTCGATGTCGCGGAAGACGCGGTCCTCCAGCGCGCCCGTCGCGCGGTCGAGCGCCAGCATGCGGCAGGCGTCGCGCACGGCGGCCGGCTCCTGCGCGATGAGCTCGGGCGGCAGGTCGTAGTCGAAGTCGGAAGTTCTCACTGGCTGTTCTCCTTGGCACATCTCAGCTGCTTGAGCACGGCGCGCTTGCGGACCTGCTTGGCGGCGTAGGCTTGCTTGCTCGCGCGCCGCGCGGCGCGCTCGGCCTCGGCGGCGGCGCGCTCGGCGGCGTGGGCGGCAGCCTCGCGCTCGCGC
>NZ_JAAVTO010000044.1 GCF_013185065.1 Adlercreutzia sp. ZJ473
GGCGGCGCAGCGGGCGGAAGCGGGCGCGCCGACGGGTGCGCGGGCTTCCGCGTGTTCGCCTCCATACCTAAAGCAGCCCCGGATCGCCCATGACATGCACGCCGCAACGCCAGAAGTGGCGAGAAACTCGCGATCTGATACCGCAGGATCTCCACCCGAAGCGCCACAGCCCCTCGCGCCTCAGAGAAAACCCTGGTGGCACGAAGTCCGATCCTGCACGCCAAGGCGCATCCACCGCAAGCAGAGCGCAAGACGGTATCAGATCGCGAGTTTCTCGCCACTTCCAAACCGAAATCGTGAAAGGAGCCCTATGCGAGTCATGATCGTCGACGACGACCCGTTCATCGTGGAGTCGCTCACCACCATCCTAGACGCGCAGCCCGACATCGAGGTGGCGGCGACCGCGCTCGGAGGGCGCGAGGCCACTCGCCTCTTCTCGCAGGTCACGCCCGACGTGCTGCTCATGGACATCCGCATGCCCGAAGGCGACGGCCTCAGCGCGGCCGAGCGCATCCTCAAGGACAGCCCGCATGCGCGCGTGGTGTTCCTCACCACCTTCGCCGACGACGACTACATCGTGCGCGCGCTGCGCCTCGGCGCGCGCGGATACCTCATCAAGCAGGACGTCGCCTCCATCGCGCCCGCGCTGCGCAGCGTGATGGCCGACCAGAACGTGCTCGGCAGCGAGGTGATGGGGCGCATGCCCCACCTGGGGACGCGCGCGGAGGAGCCCGCGGGTCCGGGAGCGACGGGAGCTGCGGGGGCGGGCGCGAAGGCCGCGGGCACGGGAACCGCAGGAGCAGGCGCCTCGGAAGCGGGCGCGGAGTCGGCCGGCGCAAGCGCCGCCTTCGCGGACGCCCAGCTCACCGAGCGCGAGCGGCGCATCGTGGAGCTGGTGGCACAGGGCCTCGACAACAAGGCCATCGCGGGCACCGTCTACGTGAGCGAGGGGACGGTGCGCAACCACATCAGCTCCATCCTCGCGAAGCTCGGCCTGAAGAACCGCACGCAGATCGCCGTGCACTACTGGAAGAGCCTCATGGGGTGAGGGCGGACCAACATGGGGCCAACATGGGGAAGTCGCGCGTTTTCGGCTGCTGCCTGTTGACGATCGCCTGAAAAGATGTTCTCCTGCTCCTTACGCAAAAAAACGCATATGAGAGAGAAGGAGCATATCAGATGGGTCTTACACGTCAGCAATTCGTCATGGTGGCCGTGCTGCTCTCCGGCACGCTGCTCGCCGTGCTCAACCAGACGCTGCTCTCGCCGGCGCTGCCCGCCATCATGGCGAGCCTGCAGGTCGACGCCACCACGGTCCAGTGGCTCACCTCGGGGTACTCCCTGGTGGAAGCCGTCATCATCCCGCTTTCCGCGTTCCTGATCGGGCGCTTCACCACGCGCCAGCTGTTCATCACCGGGTTCGCCGTCTTCACCGCCGGAAGCCTCCTGGCCGCGCTCGCGCCCGCGTTCCCGTTTCTGCTGGCGGGCCGCGTGCTGCAGGCCGCTTGCACGGGCATGGTCATGCCCATGGTGTTCACGGTGATCCTGCTGGTGTTCCCGCGCGAGAAGCGCGGCAGCGCCATGGGCGTCATCGGGCTCATCATCGGGTTTGCGCCCGCCATCGGCCCGTCGGTGTCCGGCCTGCTCGTTGACTCGGTGGGCTGGCGCGCGCTGTTCGTCATCGTCACCGTGCTGTCAGCGTTCGTGCTCGCGGCGTCGGCGCTCGTGCTGAAGAACTACGGCAGCTTCGAGCGCACCACCTTCGACAAGCTCTCCGTGCTGCTGAGCTCGGTGGGCCTCGTGTGCCTGCTCTACGGCCTGTCCACGTTCGCCTCGAGCAGCAACATGGCCGTCACCGGCGGGCTCATCGCGGCGGGCGTCGCGCTCATGGCGCTCTACATCCGCCGCCAGCTGCGCCTCGAGGTGCCCATGCTGAAGGTGTCCATCCTGAAGGCGCGCCCGTACGCCACCGCCGTGTGCACGATCGTCATCGTCCAGGCGGCGCTCATGGGCACGGGCGTCATCACGCCGCTCTACATCCAAGGCGTGCTCGGCCAGAGCGCCACCATGTCAGGCGTGGCCATGCTGCCCGGCGCGGTGGTCGGCGCGTTTCTGGGCCTGGTCGCCGGCCGCCTGTTCGACCGCTACGGCGTGCGCCGCGTGGTCATCCCCGGCGGCATCGTCATGCTGGCGGGCGCGGCGGGGCTCGTGCTCCTGGGCATGAACACGTCCATCATGATGGTAACCGCCGTTTACACGGTGCTCACCATGGGACTGCAGTTCATCATGACGCCGCTGAACACCTGGGGCCTGAACTCGCTCGACAACTCCGTGATCCAGCACACGCAGGGCCTGTCGAACACGCTCAACCAGATCGCCGCGTCGTTCGGCACGGCCATGCTCGTGTCGGTGTCGGCGCTCGGGTCGTCGTTCGCGGCGAGCGCGGGCGCCGTGGGCGTCGAGCAGTCATTCGCCGGCACCCACCTGGCGTTCTGCACCACGAGCGCGCTTCTGGTGGTGGCGCTCGCAGTCATCGTGGTGCTGGTGCGCGACAAGGCGCCGGCGCGCGCGGCGAGCGCGAAGGCGAAGGCAGGCGAAGGCGCCGCGACCGCTGCGGCCGCCCCGACGGCCGCAGGCTCCGACGACGTGCGCGTGCGCGACGCCATGAACCTGCACCCGGTCTACGTGTCGGCGAACGCGACCATGCGCGACGTGGTGCTGCTCATGGCCGAGACGGACACGAGCGGCGTGCCCGTGGTCGACGAGGACTACGTGGTGGTGGGCTTCGTCACCGACGGCGACGTGGCGCAGTACCTGGGCAAGAACGACATGGCGATGTTCGACGCGACGCTCAACCTCTACCATGCCGTCGACGACGGCAAGATCCAGGAGCGCCTGAGCAACCTGCTCGACCTCAACGTGATGAAGATCGCCACGAAGCGCGTGCTGTCGACCACGCCCGACGCGCGCATCGACGAGGCCTGCCATATCCTGGCCACCAAGCGCATCAAGAAGATGCCCGTGGTGAGCGCCGAGGGCAAGCTGGTCGGCGCGCTCAGCCGCCGCAACATCATCCACGCCATAGCCGCCGGCGAGCAGGCCAAACAGCAGTAGCGGCTGTGCGGCCGTCGCGCCGCCGAAGCCGCCTGGAGCGAGCGTGCGTGCGGGCTAGAACGTGCGTGGATGAACGCGGAGATGAGCGCGTACGAGCTAGAACGCGTGATTGAGCGCGGGGGATGAGCGCGCGTAGGCGAGAGGGCTTGCGTTAGCGCGCATGGCGGCCGCGCCCTCCGGCGGAGGCGGACTGCTGGCTGGCAGGAGTCGGTTGCGCGGCGGAGCCTGCGCGCGCCTGCTGCGCGGCGGGCGCTGTCGAACGCCCACCGGCGGGCTGGGCGCCTGCGGCAGGCTGCTTGCCGGCAGGACGCGCACCGGCGGGCTTGGCGTTGCCGACAGGCTTGGCGTTGCCGGCAGGCTGCTTGCCAGCGGGCTGCTGGGCGACGGTGGGCTGCGCGGCCGCTGCCTGCGCACGCGCCTGGCGGCGGGCCGCCATGCGCTGCTGGCGCGCGACACGCTCGGCGGCGCGACGTGCCTCTTCCTCTGCACGCGCCACGCGCTCGGCGGCGGCAGCGTCGAATCCCTCGCGCACGGCAGAGACCGCCTGCTGGACTTGAGGGGTCGGCTCAGGCACGCCACGTCGCTTGCGAACGGCGGACCCTGCCGTCTTGTCGGCGCCGCGCGGGATCACGGGCTCCTCGCGACGCGAGCGGGAACGCGCCGGCTCGGCCGGCTCGGCTGCGGAGGCCGCGCGCTGCGGCTCCTGCGCGCCGCGCTGACGCGGCTGCCGCTGCGCCTGCTGTTGAGCCTGAGCCTGGGCATTCGGCTGAGGTGACGGCGCCTGGGTACGCGCGGGCTGCCCCTGGGACCGGGCAGGCCGCGCCGCCGGCCGCTGCATCTGCCCCGCAGGCCGCCGCCCCTGCGCCGCCTGCTGCGACTTGCCGGCGGGCTGCCCCTGCGGGCGAGGTCCCTGCGGGCGCGCACCGTCCTGCGGGCGCATTCCCGGACCTGCCTGCGCGCCGCCCTGCGGCCTCGGGGCCCTGCCCCTTCCGCGCGGCGCGCCGTAGCCGCGGGCCGCCACGTTGCGGCGCCCGATCACCATCTGCATCTCGGCCACCTTCCGCCGCTCGGCCTCGAGACCGTCGACCACGCCGCGCATGCGACGGTCGAGCGTGACGATCCAGACCACCAGCAGCACGATGACGACGGCAAGCACCGCGAGGCCCAGGGCCACCAGCGCAACCGGAGATGAGATGACTTCAGCCAAGCGAATCGCTCCCTGACGAGAATCGAGACCAACCAGCAAACACGCAGACGAAACTGCCTTCGATCATACCGAAGAGCCCAAGGCTTGTCCATGGACCGGGCCCCTCCTTCGGCAACCTTGCGGTAACCTTTCGGCGAGATCACAGAATCGGATCGACCGTCCTCACCGCGCAGTCGGGGAAGCGCAGGGTGACGGTAGTTCCGCGCCCGAGCTCGCTCTCCACGCGCATGTCGGCGCGCTCGCCGAAGAAGCCCTTCATGCGGTCGTGCACGTTCTTCACGGCGATGCCCATGCCCGTGGAGGACTCGGGGTGCATGATGTTGTTGCACGTCTGCTCGTCCATGCCCACGCCGTCGTCGGACACGCTGACCACCACGTCGTCGCCGTCAACCTCAGCCAGGATGGAGATGATGAGCTTGCCCTCCGACGGCATGGCGTGGCGCACCGCGTTCTCGACCAGCGGCTGGAGGATGAACGGCGGCACCATCATGTCCTGCAGCTCGGGGCCCGCGCCCACGCAGAGCCCCACGCGGTCCTCGCCGAAGCGCGCCACCTCGAACGAGAAGTAGCGCATGGTCTGCTCGATCTCGCGCGAGAGCATGATGCGCTCGGAGGAGTCCTCCAGCGTGCGGCGGTAGAACACCGCGAACTCGCGCAGCAGCGTGCGGGCCTTCATGGGGTCGGTGCGGATGAGCGAGGCGATGGTGTTGATGGTGTTGAACAGGAAGTGCGGGTTGATCTGGCTCTGGAGCATCTTGAGCTCCATGGAGGTGGCCAGCTTGCGCTGGTTCTCCATCTCGGCCGCCGCCATCTGCGTGGACAGCAGCCGCCCGAAGCCCTGCGCGATGGACTTCTGCGTCTCGGTGATCTTCTTCGCGCTGCGGTAGTAGAACTTCAGCGTGCCCTCGACGTTGGAGCCCACGCGCAAAGGAACGATGATGGCGGCCTTGATGGTGCTGGCGCCCTCCGGGAAGCCGATCTCCTCGGCGCTGTAAAGCACGCGCGCCACGCCGTCGGCGATGGTGTCGTGCGTGGCCTGCGTGCGGATGTCGGCGCCGGCGGGGTTGTCCGCCTCCTGGAAGCCGGCGTACCCGAGGATCTTCTCCTTGTCGGTGATGGCCACGGCGATGGCGGCGGTGTTCGGCAGCAGGAGCTCGCAGATGTCCTGCGCCGACCGATGGTTGAGCCCCTCCTGCATGAGGTCGAGCGTGGCGCTCGAGAGCTGCAGCATGGCGTCAGACTGGTGCGCGCGCACCGAGTCAGGGTCGTTGAGCAGGCGCATCACGATGACGAGCGAGAGCGTGAAGATCACGCCCGCCACGATGATGGTCGGCACGCTCACCGTGGGCGACATGAGCGCCCCCACCATGACGAGCGCGGCGAGCGCGGCGATGGTCAGGGCAAGCATCTCGAGGTTGAAGAACCGCGGGGTCATGCGCTTCCTGTTTTTCTTGGTGTCAATTATCTCTTCCATAGTTCATCCAGTATAACAGCTAACTTTCACGCGAGCAGCGGGCGGACCTCATGCGGCTCAGATGACGCCGGCCTGGTCCACCAAGAGGAGCGCGGCGGCCACCAGGAGGAAGCAGCCGAAGGCGAGGCGAAGGGCCCGCTCGGGGATCTTCGTGATGTAGCGCGCGCTGAGGGCGGCGCCGGGGATGGAGCCGCAGGCGATCGCGATGCCGGCGATCCAGTCGACGTTGCCGAGCATGCCCTGGTAGACCACGCCGGGAACGGCCAGGATCATCACGGAGATGAGCGACGTGCCCGAGGTGAGGCGCATGGGCAGGCCCACGAACGTCACGAGCATGGGCACGATGAGGAAGCCGCCGCCGAGCCCCACGTACCCCGAGGCCACGCCCGCCACCATCCCGATGAGGAAGGCGAGGACGATCTGGCGCGTGGTGACGCGCGGGAGGGCGGGGGCCGCCACAGGTGCGGGGGCCGCCGCGGACTCGCTCGCCGCCGTCCCCGGCGCGGAGGCCGCCTCGCCCTCCGCCGCAGGCTCGCCACTCCCCTTCCCCGCCTTCGGCACGGCGAGGGCCTTCTGCAGCATGGTGACGGCCGAGTACGCGATCACGCAGGCAGCCGCCACCATGATCATCCAGTCCTCCGAGCGCGTGGCCAGCCACACGCCCACCGGCGAGGTGATCGCGCCGCCCACGCCTGCCGCCACGCCAAGCTTCGGCAGGCAGGTCTTGTGGCGCACGTGCGTGATCGCGCCCGACACGCTGGTGGGGATGATGGTGAACATCGAGGTCGCCGTGCTCACGATGGGCTCGAGCGCGTACCCCAGCTTGAGGACCGGCACCAGTATCGTGCCGCCGCCGATGCCGAGCAGGCCCGACAGCACGCCCACGAAAAGCCCCACGGCCAGAGAAGCAGCTATCATGCCGAGCACGTCCACCGTCTCCCCGCCTTCCTATTCCGCGATGTTCAGGCGGATCTCGCAGGTGAGGCCCGGGTCGACCGACGTCGACGGGGCCGCCACCGGCGCGCCCGCGCCGACCGCCCGCGCCGCCGCCCCTCCGGCAGCCGCGCCGCCTCCGACGTCCCCGGCCGCGCCGCCCACGGGCTCCATCAGACACGAGCGCACGAGCGCCGTGGTGAGCATCTGGTCGGAGTCGAGGCGCGCCATGGCCTCGGGCCACACGTACTGGAACTCGAAGTACTTGGCGCAGTTCGCCTCCGCGTAAGCCGACGCCTCGCCGGTGGCCGCCTTCGCCGCGCGCCGGTACGCGCGCTTGTCGGGCCGGGCGAGGCTGCGCAGCAGCGCCGTGAGGCGGATGCGGCGCGTGAGGCCCGGCTCCAGAAACGGCCCGGGATACGGCTCGAGCGAGGCGGGCTTGACCTGCTGCAGGTCGATGAGCGCGCGCGAGTACTCAAGCTTGCGGTACTCGTAGATCCAGCGGAAGATGTCCTGGCGGAAGCGGTCGCCTTCGCTCTGCGTCTCCGGCGGGAGGTGGCGCAGCACCCAGCGGTTGTCGAACCAGATGTCCGAGCCGTACATGCGCAGGTTGAGCATGTAGTCGAGGTCCTCGCCGCGCGTGATCCACGGGTCGAACGCCAGCCGCTTGAACGCCTCCTTGTGGATGGCCAGGCAGCCGCCGCACACGTGGTTCGAGCGCGACAGGCGCGGGCCCTGCATGGCGCGCGAGATCCACGCGTTGAACGCGCGGCCCTGCTGCCAGAAGCGGTTGTACCACTTGTCCTCCCACTTCGAGAGGTACGACCCCTGGTCGTTGAGGTAGTAGCCCGTCTTCGCCAAGATGGGGATGCCCTTCTTCGTGAGCTTGCCCAGGCCGTACATGGCGTTCTTGAGGAAGGCGGGGTCGTCGATCACCTCGTCGTCGTCGAGGAACACCACCGCGTCGAAGCCGAGCGTGATGGCGACCACGAGCCCCAGGTTGCGGACGGCGCTGTAGCCGCGCAGGCCCACCTCGTCCTCGAGCCGCCCGATGTTGAGCTGCTCCATGCGCTGGCGCACGAGCGCGAGCTCAGCCGCGCCGATCACGAGCACGCTCAGGCGGGGGTGCGCCGCGGCGACGGCGCGGACCTTCTCCGCCGCCTGGTTCTCGAGCCCCGCGTCGGCGGCCACCAGCACCACCACGAGCCCGAGGTCATCCACCCCCTCGAGCGAGGCGAGGCAGCGGCCCAGCTCGCCGGACTGCGTGATGGCGGTGGTGTGGTCGTAGCTGCCCACCACCTCGCGGCTCTCGCGCCGGCGGCGCGTGGCCGATATGTACGTCGGAATGATAACGACTGGCTTCATGCGTTCCCTCTATCTGATCGCTTCTTGCCTTTCCCGCGGCGGCTGGCGGAGGCGGGCTTCCCCCGGCCGCGCGACGCGCGCTTGGCAGCAGGCGCCTGCTCGCGCTGCATCCAGCGCGCCTGCTCGCGGCGCTCCTTCATGGCCGCCGTCTCCGAGCGCAGCGCCTGGTAGGACGCGAACCGCTCGGCGGGCACCGCGCCGGCCTCCACGGCGGCGCGCACCGCGCAGCCCGGCTCCCGCTCGTGCTTGCAGTCGCGGAAGCGGCAGTCGCGCGCGATGAGCTCGATGTCGGCGAAGGCCGCCTCGATCCCCGCGTCGGCGTCCCACAGCCCCAGCCCCCGCACGCCGGGCATGTCCACGACGCGCCCGCCGCCGGGCACGTCGAGCATCTCGCGGCTCACCGTGGTGTGGCGCCCCTTGCCGTCGCCTTCGCGCACCTGCGCCGTCTCCTGCACGTGCTCGCCCAGAAGCAGGTTGACCAGGCTCGACTTGCCCACGCCCGAGCGCCCGACGAGCACCGTGGTGGTGTTCGCGGGAAGGAGCGCGCGCACGGCCTCCACCGAGGCGGGGTCGTTGGCCGACACCACGAGCGTCTTCACGTCGGGGCCCGCGAGCGCGCGCACGGAGGCGCGCACGGCGGCGATCTGCGACTCGTCCTGCGCGAGGTCGGCCTTCGTGAGCACCACGGCCACCTCGGCGCCCGTCTCGTACGCCAGCACCAGCTCGCGCTCGAGGCGACGCATGTTCACCTCGGCGAGCGGCTGGACCACCACCACGCGGTCGAAGTTGGCGGCGAGCACCTGCGGAAGCGCGCGCTCGGTGGGGTCCTTCCGCACGAAGGCGCGCGTGCGCGGGAAGATCTCCTCGATGAGCGCCTTGTCGTGCGCGCTCGGCAGGCGCACGCCCACCTTGTCGCCGATGGCCGCGCGCTCGCGGGCGCCCTTCAGGAGGGCGGTGGCGTGCTCGCAGCGCAGAAGCTCGCCGCTCTCGAGCCTGACCAGCGGGAACCCGCGGTCGAGCTTGATGACCTCGCCGCGCGCGAACTCGGTTTCGCAACAGCCCCCCATCAGCGGCGACTCTCCCTCATGCGGCGGAACGCCAAGACGAGCGCGAGGCCCGCCGCCAGCAGCAGGGCGCCGGGGACGAACTGCAGCGCGTCGGGCGCCTCGCGCATGTCAGAGCCCTTCGACACGAGCGAGACGTGGCTGGCGTGCAGGTCGGAGAGGCCCGCGTGGTCGGGGCACGACAGGTTGAACGTCCCGCGCACCTGCAGCACCGTGCCGCGCTTGCCGTAGGCGCCGTACGTGTCGATGACCGAGGTGGCGGCCGTGGTGGCGAGCACCGGCACCTCGGCGAACGAGCCGTCGGTGGCCTCGAGCGTGATCCAGCAGTGGTCGGGGTCGAGCTCGGCGTGGATGCGGTCGCCCACCACCTCGCCGATGACCTGCACGGTCTGGCCGTCGAGGTAGGAGTCGGCCGTCTCGAGCTCGGAGATCGAGGTATCGTAGATGAACGAGCTGTCGGGCAGCTGCTGGAGGTTCACCTGGTTGCTCGGGTCGGGGCCCTCCTCGGCCCACGCCGCCGGGGCCGCCGGCGCGCCCGCGAACGCGAGCACGCACGCCAGGGCGAGCGCGAGGACGAACGTGCGAATCTTCCCCCTCATGACGCACCCCTGGCCTTCCGGCGCGGGATGATCGAGGCGCCCACCTCCACGATCAGCGCGAGCAGCGTCACGAACTCGAGACGCCCCACCCACATCTGGAAGATGTAGAACAGCTCGAGCGTGAAGGGCATGCCCGGGCTCACCACGCCCGTGACGATGCCGCCGTTCGACGTCATGGCCACCGACTCGAAGATGGCCTGCGTGGCCTCGTGGCCGTGCGCGATGCCCACGAGCGCGCCGAGGGCGTACGTGATCACGTAGAGGATGAACACCGTCATGGCCTCCTTCACCACCTCGGGGCTCAGGATGCGGCGCCCCACGTGGTTGTACGCCACCACCACGCGCGCCGAGTCAGGCGCGAGCGCCTCCTTCACCGTGGAGACGATGGACTTGAAGATGATGCCCACGCGGTACAGCTTGATGCCGCCCGCCGTGGAGCCCGCGCTGCCGCCGACGGCCATGAGCAGCGCCAGCGAGAGGAAGGCGCCCGACGAGAGCACCGTGGTGAGCTGGTTGGTGGTGATGGTCTGGAAGCCCGTGGTGGAGTACGCCGAGATCACCATGAACAGCCCGCGGCGCAGAAGCGCGGGCAGGTCGGAGAACAGGGGCCAGGCGGCCAGCGACGCCGTGAACACGACCGTCATGGCGGCGATCCAGATCGCGGTGGTGCGCGTCTCGATGTCGCGGAAGAACGCGCCCACGCGCCCCTTCCACGCCTCGGCGTACATCACGAAGCTGACGGAGCCCAGGATCATGAGGAAGATGAGCACGAGCTCGATGGGGAACGAGTGGTAGTACAGGATCGACTGCGCCGCGGGCGCGAAGCCGCCGGTCACGAAGCCGGAGATGGCCATCCACAGCGCGTGCATGACGGCGCGGGCGGGCTCCATGCCCGCGACCACGCACATCAGCGACAGCAGCACGGTGGCCAGCGAGATGATGACCGCCGTGATGCGCGCGATGAACTGCGTGGTCTGGATGACGTTGGGGACCACGTGCTCGCGACGGCCCTCCGAGGTGTACAGCGAGGCGCCCGCGCGCTTGCCGAACAGCCCGATGGAGAGCGCCACCACGATGAGGCCCAAGCCGCCGAGCAGGTGCATCATGAAGCGGAACATGTTGTCGGCGTTCGACAGGTGGTCGAGGTCGACGACGACCGACGCGCCCGTGGTGGTGAGGCCCGACACGCCGTCGAACAGCGCGTCGAGGTAGGTGAGGTAGTGCCCCGAGAAGTACAGCGGGACGGAGTACACGAGCGCCAGCACGATCCACGCCAGGCCCGTGACCGCGAGCGCCTGGCGACGCGTGAGGCGGCAGGGCTCGACGCGCAGGAAGCGCAGAAGCGAGCCGAGGGTGAGCGCCCCGCCAGCCGCGGCGAGGTAGCGCGCGGCGGGCTCCCACTCCTGGAAGAGAAGCGCTACGGTGAGCGGGACCGCCATGAGCAGCGCCGAGAACATGATGAGCGTCCCCAGGTAGTGGCCGATCACGCGCAGGTCGTAGAGTGTGAATCGCTGCCACATGAGCTATCCCATGACCACGCGCACCACGGTGATGATGACCCAGAGCGCCACGATGAAGCCGGCGATGGAGAGCAGCACCAGCGAGAAGCCAGCGAGGGGCGGCACGGCGGCCGACTTTATGTCGTCGATCGATTTACGCATGCCGCCATTTTAGCCGAAAAGAGCCCCCGTGATGTGGAGGCCCCATGGGCGCAGGCAACCAAAAACTCGTCATCCACGGGACGTGGATTGAGATCGCGCCCGTCTCCCAGGGGAGCGTGCGCTGGCAGGGCGGCGGCTGCCACAGCGGGCAGATCAACCTCATCCCGCTTTACGTGCACTGGAGCGGATCGTGGACGAGCACCGTCACGGGCAAGGTCTCCACGACCCCCGTGGCGCAGAAATACTCGAAGGCGTGTTCTGGATGATCAAGTACGGGTGGGCCGAGTGCGTCAAGGACGGCCACGGCTCCGTCATACCCATCGGCACGACTGGAGTATCGCAGTCGGGAAAACAGCCTGCTCACCCGCTGTGCCCTGGGGCATTGGAACAATGCGGTGGGGCTCATCGAGGTCAACGCACCCCTCGAACAGCTCTACGAGGGCATTCGGATGCAACACGAAAACTGGGACGGAACGCGCCCGCTCCGATCCGTCGCAGAGCTTACGGGCCGTTAGCGTACCCGCGCGTACGGAGCGGAGACGCTTTCGCGGGACCGTGCAGATTTGGAGGGACGTTTTGGCAGAAATCTTCAGTTCTTTGTCTCCTCGACTCGTTTCGGGAGCAGGCTAACCTTGGCCTCAAGAAGAGCAGGTGACAAAATCCCAGGTCGCGTAATCCGCCATATCTGAATTTGGCTCTTGTTGCCTCCTAAAAAGGCAAGCTCGCCGTCGGAGAAGACAAAGAACTGAAGATTTCTGCCAAAATCACAGCGGAAAACTGCACGGGTCTCAACGGAGTCGTGATAAAGCAGCAAATTGGCAAAGAAGTAGCAAGAAAGGCTTCGAAAGCGGAAGCGTGACCAAAACGTAAGGCACATGCAAGGGTTGCGAAAGGGCGCTTCCCTATCCTTGTCAGCATAGGAATCCTACGATCTTGCGAGGTGCGCTCATGAGAAGACCCGCGAAGGTGGCCGTCGCCTTGGCCGTTGCCAGCCTCACCTGCCTGCTGATTGCCCGGCAGGCCCCCAAGGTGGAGAAGGTGACCGAAACCCGCCCCTAACAGGCGCGGCGACCGAGGCCCATCCCTCGGAGAGCCGCAGGCTATAGGCGGTGAGCGTGGAGCGCAGCAGCTAGGACCCTGCCCCTCGGAGAGCTGCAGGCGGAAAGCGCGATGCCCGCCGCCTGCGGCGTGAGAAGCGGGCTAGTCGACGAGGCAGGCGTCAAGGCGCTGCTCCACCTCGGCGCGGTTCATGTGGCGGCCGATGAAGACGAGCTTGTTCATGCGGTCTCCCAGCTCGGCGTCCCACTCGGCGGCGAGCTGGGGGTTCTCCGCCAAGATGGCCGCGCGGTCAGCCTCGGGGTACGCCGCCACGAACTCCCCGTTCTCCGTGAGGTAGAAGTGCTTGCCGGACTGCTCGAACAGAAAGCAGCCGCCGGGCGCGTCGGAGCGCCAGAGGACGCCCTTGCAGCGCACGACGCCCTCGGGCCACGCGTCCACCAGCGCGGAGAAGCGCGCCATGTCGAACGGGCGGCGACGCCGGTACACGAAGGTGGAGATGTCGTACTCGAGCACCTCGGGGTCCTCGTGCTCCTCGGGGTGCTCCATGGCCTCGGCCCACGCGGCCGACTCGTACGCCGCCTGGAAGCTGAAGCGACCCGTGTTCAGCACCTCGCCAAGCGCCACCTCGCCGCGGACGGCCTCCACGATGCGAGCGTCCCTCTGCAGGCTGCGCACGATGGCCCGAAGCTTGGCCATCTGCTCGGGCGTCACCAGGTCGGCCTTGTTCATCACGAGCGTGGTGCAGAACTCGATCTGCTGGATGAGCAGGTTCTCGACGTCGTCTTCCTCGACGTCGTCGGACAAAAGCGCCTTGCCGCCGTTGAACTCGTCGAACATGCGCGCGCAGTCCACCACGGCCACGATGTTGTCGAGCGCCAGCCGCGCCGCACCCGCAGCCGCAGCTCCACCATCCGCGCCCGCAGCATCATCCGCGCCCGCAGCATCATCCGCGCCAGCAACTGCGGCGCCCTCGCCCACGGCGCCTGCAACGCCGTCGTCCGCGCCCGCAGCACCGTCACCCTCAGCGCCATCCGCGTCCGCATCCGCGCCCTCGCCCGCGGCACCATCGTCGTCCGCGTCCGCATCCGCGCCCTCGTCCGCAGCGCCCTCGCACAGCGTCGAGATCGTGTACGCGATCGGGATGGGCTCGCAGATACCCGACGCCTCGATGATGATGTAGTCGAAGTCCCCCGAGTTCGCGATGCGCGTGAGCTGCTCAGCCAGGTCGTCGGCGAGCGTGCAGCAGATGCAGCCGTTGGTCAAAGGGATGATGTCGTCCATCTCCATCACCGAGCCCGCCTGCGCGATCAGGTCGGCGTCGACGTTCACCTCGCCGATGTCGTTCACGATCACCGCCGCGCGGATGCCCTGCTCGTTCGCGAGCACGTGGTTGAGGAGCGTGGTCTTGCCCGCTCCCAGGTACCCCGTGATCATGACGATCTTCACCGTGTCCTGAGCTGCCATCGCAGCCCTCCTTCCTCAAAAAGGCAAGCCGGGCGCGGCGTCGAGGTGCTGCCGCGCCCGGCCAAGTCCTGCCGTAGGCGTCATGACGCTTTCGTGCTCAGCTCCATCTTACCCGCATCGGCTACCGGTCGAGGAGCAGCGCGTCGAAGTCGAGCTCCATCGGCCCCTCGACGCGGCAGACGTACTCGCCCTCGTCGTCGAGGTCGACCAGCACGTGGCTGCGGTCGCGCACCTCGCCGGAGATCACCTTCTCGGCGATGCGGTCGACCACCTGGCGCTGGATCAGGCGCTTCAGCGGGCGGGCGCCGTAGACCGGGTCGTACCCGTCGATCGACAGGTGCTCCATGGCCGCCGGCGTCACGTCGAGCGTGATGCGGCGGGTGGCCAGGCGCTCGCGCACCTCGTCGAGCTGCAGGTTCACGATGCTCTCGATGTTCGCGATGTTGAGCGCGTTGAACGTGATCACGTCGTCGATGCGGTTCAGGAACTCGGGCCTGAACGTGGTGCGCAGCGTGTCCTGCAGGCGGTTGGTGAAGTCCATCATGCGCTTGGCCGCGGCCTCCGGCGTCATGCTCGCCATCTGCTCGACCATCTCGCCCATGGTCTGGTTCTCCTGCGCGGCCTGCTCCTGGATGATCTGGCTGCCGATGTTCGAGGTCATGATGATGATGGTGTTCTTGAAGTTCACCACGCGGCCCTGCCCGTCAGTCAGGCGGCCGTCGTCGAGCACCTGCAGCAGCACGTTGAACACGTCCGGGTGCGCCTTCTCGATCTCGTCGAGCAGCACCACCGAGTACGGGTGGCGCCGCACGGCCTCGGTGAGCTGGCCGCCCTCGTCGTAGCCCACGTACCCCGGAGGCGCGCCGATCAGGCGCTGCACCGAGAACTTCTCCATGTACTCGGACATGTCGATGCGCACCATGGCCTTCTCGGAGTCGAACAGGTACTCCGCGAGCGCCTTGGCGAGCTCGGTCTTGCCCACGCCGGTGGGACCGAGGAACATGAACGAGCCGATGGGCTGGTTGGGGTCGGACAGCCCCGCGCGGTTGCGGCGGATGGCGCCGGCCACCACGCTCACGGCCTCGTCCTGGCCCACCACGCGCTGCTTGAGCACGTCCTCCAGATCGACGAGCTTCTCCATCTCGCCCTGCATCATCTTGGTCACGGGGATGCCCGTCCAGCTCGACACCACGGCGGCGATCTCCTCCTCGGAGACCTCCTCCTTCAGAATGGCGCCGTCCTGCTGCTTGGCCTTGAGCGCCTGCTCGGCCTCGATGAGCTGGGACTGCAGGCCGGGGATGCGCGCGAAGCGCAGCTCCGACGCGCGGGCCAGGTCGCCCTCGCGCGTGGCGCGCTCCTCCTCGAGCTGCGCGGCCTCGAGCTCGGCCTTGAGGTTCTGCACGCCCGCGATGACGTCCTTCTCGTTCTGCCAGAGCGCCTTCTGGTGGTCGAGCGCCTCGCGCGCGTTCGCGATGTCGCGGCGCAGCCGCTCCAGGCGCTCGGCCGAGGCGGCGTCGGTCTCCTTCATGAGCGCCTGCTCCTCGATCTGCATCTGGATGAGCTTGCGCTCGGCAGCGTCGACCTCCTCGGGCATCGAGTCGATCTCGATGCGCAGGCGGGAGGCCGCCTCGTCCATGAGGTCGATGGCCTTGTCGGGCAGGAAGCGGTCGGTGATGTAGCGGTCCGACAGCTCGGCCGCCGCCACGATGGCGCCGTCGGTGATGCGCACGCCGTGGTGGATCTCGTACTTCTCCTTCAGGCCGCGCAGGATGGCGATGGTGTCCTCGACGGACGGCTCGCTGATGAGCACGGGCTGGAAGCGCCGCTCGAGCGCGGCGTCCTTCTCCACGTACTTGCGGTACTCGTCGAGCGTGGTGGCGCCGATGGCGTGCAGCTCGCCGCGCGCCAGCGCCGGCTTGAGCATGTTGCCCGCGTCGAGCGAGCTGTCGCCGCCCGCGCCGGCGCCCACGATGGTGTGCAGCTCGTCGATGAACAGGATGACGTTGCCGCCCGCCTCCTTCACCTCGCGCAGCACGGCCTTCAGGCGGTCTTCGAACTCGCCGCGGTACTTCGCGCCCGCCATCATGGCGCCCAGGTCGAGCGACACGATGTCGCGGTCGCGCAGGCTCGAGGGCACGTCGCCCGCCACGATGCGCTGCGCCAGGCCCTCCACGATGGCCGTCTTGCCCGTGCCGGGCTCGCCGATGAGCACCGGGTTGTTCTTGGTGCGGCGCGACAGCACCTGGATGGTGCGGCGGATCTCCTCGGAGCGGCCGATCACCGGGTCGAGCTTGCCCTCGCGGGCCTGCTGCGTGAGGTTCTGGCCGTACTGCTCGAGCGCCTCGAACTGGGTCTTGTCGGTCTGCGAGGTGACGCGCGTGTTGCCGCGCAGGTCCTCGTAGGCGCTCTCGATGTTCTTGCGCGTGACGCCCGCCGCGGTGAGCACGCGGCCCGCCGCGCCCTTGTCCTCCGACAGCGCGATGAGCAGGTGCTCGCTCGTGGCGTAGCTGTCGCCGAGCTTCTCGGCGATCTTCACCGCGTTGTCGACCACGCGCATGAGGTCGTTGCCGGGGATGGCCATGGGCATGGCGTTGCCCGACGCCTTGGCCATCTTGCCGATCTCGTCCTCCACGTTGCGCGCGAGCTGCGCCGGGTCGGCGCCGATGCGCTTGATGATGGCCGCGATGTTGTTCTCGCCCGCGTCGAGCAGCGCCTTCAGCAGGTGGATGGGCTCGATGACGGCGGCCTCGGCGTCACCGGCCACGCCCATGGCGCCCTGGAACGCCTCCTGGGCGGTCAACGCCAGTTTGTCTAGTCTCATGGTTCCTCCTTAGGGAAGAGGGCGCGCGGCAAGGCGCCGCGGCGCCGCGTGCTCCGCCGACGCCGACCGGGCGGCGTGAGCGGTTAGGGAAGGTAGCGCAGCGCGGTCGGCAGGTCCGACACGCGCACCAGGCTGTTCACGCTCTCGCGCGTCTCCAGCTCGTGCACGCGGTCGGCCAGGCGGCGCACGCGCTTGTGCAGGTCGTCGAGCTCCTGGTCGCGCTCGTCAAGGCGCCCCTGCAGGTCGAGGATGCGAATGACGCCCGCCAGGTTGATGCCCTCGCTCGTCAGCTCGTTGATGAGCTCGAGGCGCTCGATGTCGGCCTGGGAGTACATGCGCGTGTTGCCGCTCGTGCGCTGGGGTGTGACCAGGCCCTTCTGCTCGTAGGCGCGCAGGGTCTGCGGGTGCACGCCCGCAAGCTCCGCGGCCACGCTGATCATGTACAGCGGGCGGTTGCGATCGTTTACTGCCATGTCCTCACGTCTTCCGTCGTGGCGGCCAGAAACGCCTCCATGGCCGCCTTCTGATTCTCGTTCATGCGAGCGGGCACCTTCACCTCGACCTCGATCTTCAGGTCGCCGAACGCGCCCTTGCGCTTCACGTCGGGGGCGCCCTTGCCCCTGATGGTGAGCATCGTGCCGTCCTGCGTGCCGGCGGGGACCTTCACGCGCACCTTCGCGCCGTCGGGCGCGGGCACCACGATCGACGCGCCGAGCGCGGCCTCGGCCACCGTGACGGGGACCTTCACCACCACGTCGGCCTTGTCGCGGCGGTAGTAGGGGTGCGCGGCGATCTTGGTGGTGACGAGCAGGTCGCCCGGCTCGCCGCCGTTCTGGCTGAGGCCGCCCTTGCCCTTGAAGCGCAAACGGCCGCCGTCGACCGCGCCGGCCGGGACCTTCACCGTGATGGTGTCGGAGGCGGACTTGCCGGGGATGCGCACGGTCACGCGCTTCTCGACGCCCTTGAACGCCTCGTCGAAGGTCACGTTGAGGGTGACGTTCATGTCCTGCCCGCGGCGCGGCCTCTGCTGGCCGCCGCCGAAGTCCCAGCTCGTCCCGAACGCGCCCTCGCCGTGGCGGATGCTCTCGAGGATGTCGGCCCAGCTGCCGCCGAAGCCCTGGCCGCCTCCGCCGAAGATGTCCTCGACGGAGAAGCCCTGGCCGCCGGCCGCGCCGCCCCAGCCGTGCGGGATCTGGCTCTCGCTCGCGGTGCCGTACTGGTCGTACAGGGCGCGCTTCTTGTCGTCGCTCAAGACCTCGTAGGCTTCGTTAATCTCCTTGAACTTGGCTTCGTCGCCGCCCGCGTCGGGATGGTGCGTGCGCGCGAGCTTGCGAAACGCCTTCTTGATCTCGTCAGCCGAGGCGGTGCGAGGCACGCCGAGCGTCTTGTAGTAGTCAGGCGTTGCCGCCATGCCTGCCACCTCTCTTTCTTCCGGTTCTGCAACGAGGGCGGACCAGAAGCCCGCCCTCGAAAGCCTGTCGTTGTCGGTGATGCCCCAGCGCTCCCGAGCGCAGCGGCGTCGCTACTCCTCTTCGGAGAGCTTCTCCCGCTTCGGGCCGCCCGTGGTGACCGTCACCATGGCGGGGCGGAGCACCTTGGCGCCCATCCGGTAGCCCTTCTGGTACACCTGCGCGACCGTCTCGTCGGGGACCGTCTCGTCGGGGACGGTGGCGACCGCCTGCGCCTCGAGCGCGTCGAACGCCTCGCCCGCGGGGTCGATGATCTCCACGCCGCCCTTCACCAGCGTGTCGACGAGCTTGGCGTGCACGGCCTCCACGCCGCCGAGCAGGCCCACCTCGCCGTTGTCGTTGGCGTAGGCGATGGTGCGCTCGAAGTCGTCGAGCACGGGAAGCAGGCTCGTGACCAGCTTCTCGGCGGCACGCGCCTTCTCGGCCTCGCGCTGCTCGTTGGTGCGGCGACGGTACGTGTCCCACTCGGCGTGCAGGCGCACGTACTTGTCCTTCCACTCGGCCACCTCCGCCTTGGCCTGGGCGACGATCTCGGACTCCGCGTCCACGCCCTCCACCGCGGCGTCAGCCTCGGCGGCGAGCTCGGGGTCGATCACCTCGGCCTCGACGGCCTCGGCGGGGTCGGCGTCGGCGGGGTCGGCGGCGTCGGCGGTGCCGGCAGCTGCGACGTCAGCCTCAGCGTCGGCTTCGGCTTCGGCGACCTGGCCGGCCGGGTCAGCCGACCCGGCCGCGCCAGCGCCGTTGGCATCGGACGTTGAGGGGGTCTCGCCCATGCCCGCGTCGTCCTCGGCGGAAGCGTCCACAACTTTGTCCTTGTCGGGCGTCGTCATGGCAGCTACTTCCTCTCGTTGTCGTCGTCGACTACCTCGTAGTCGGCCTCGATGGTGTCATCGCTCGCGGCAGCCGCGCCCGCGCCCGGAGCGCCTGCGCCAGCGGCTGCGTCAGCGCCCTGCGTGGAGTACACGACCTCGGCCAGCTTGTAGCCCGCCTGCTGCAGCTTCTCGGTGGCAGCCTTGATCGGCTCGACGTCGGTGCCCTCGAGCGCCGTCTTCGCCTCGGCGATGGCGGCCTCGGCCTGCGACTTCGCGTCGGCCGGCACCTTGTCGCCCAGCTCGTCGAGCGTCTGCTGCGTAGCGTTCACCAGCGCGTCGGCGTTGTTGCGGATCTCGACCTCCTCCTTGCGGGCCGCGTCCTCGGCGGCATGCGACTCGGCGTCCTTCACCATGCGGTCGACTTCGTCGTCAGACAGCGCGGTGGAGCCGGAGATGGTGATCTGCTGCTGCTTGCCCGTGCCCAGGTCCTTCGCGGACACGTTCACGATGCCGTTGGCGTCGATGTCGAACGTGACCTCGATCTGCGGGACGCCGCGGCGCGCCGCCGGGATGCCGTTGAGCTGGAAGCGGCCGAGCGTCTTGTTGCCCGCGGCCATCTCGCGCTCGCCCTGCAGGACGTGGACCTCGACGGAGGGCTGGTTGTCAGCGGCCGTGGAGAAGATCTCGGTCTTGCGGGTGGGGATGGTGGTGTTGCGCTCGATCATCTTGGTCATGACGCCGCCCATGGTCTCGACGCCCAGCGACAGCGGGGTGACGTCGAGCAGCAGGATGCCCTGGACGTCGCCGGCGAGCACGCCGCCCTGGACGGCAGCGCCCATGGCCACGACCTCGTCGGGGTTCACCGACATGTTCGGGTTCTTGCCGGTCATGGTCTTCACGAGCTCCTGCACGGCGGGCATGCGGGTGGAGCCGCCGACCAGGATGACCTCGTCGATCTCGCCCGTCTTGAGGCCCGCGTCGCGCAGCGCTTGCTCAACCGGCTTCCTGCAGCGATCCAGCAGGTCGCGCGTGATGCGCTCGAACTCGGCGCGCGTCAGCGTGAGGTCGAGGTGCTTCGGGCCCGAGGCGTCAGCGGTGATGAAGGGCAGGTTGATGTTGGTCTGCGAGGTGGAGGACAGCTCCATCTTCGCCTTCTCGGCCGCCTCCTTCAGACGCTGCAGGGCCATCTTGTCGGCGCGCAGGTCAATGCCGTTCTCGGCCTTGAACTTGTCGGCCATCCAGTCGATGACGCGCTGGTCCCAGTCGTCGCCGCCGAGGTGGTTGTCGCCGGCGGTGGAGGCAACCTCGAACACGCCGTCGCCGAGCTCGAGCACGGAGACGTCGAACGTGCCGCCGCCGAGGTCGAACACGAGGATCTTCTCGTCGTGGTCAACCTTGTCGAGGCCGTAGGCGAGCGCCGCAGCCGTGGGCTCGTTGATGATGCGCAGCACCTCGAGGCCCGCGATCTTGCCCGCGTCCTTGGTGGCCTGGCGCTGGGCGTCGTTGAAGTAGGCCGGGACGGTGATGACGGCCTGCGTGATGGGCTGGCCGACCTGCTTCTCGGCGTCGGTCTTCAGCTTCTGCAGGACCATGGCCGAGATCTCCTCGGGGGTGTAGTCCTTGCCGTCGATGTCGATGACCGCGCGGCCGTCCTTGCCAGCCTGCACCTTGTAGCTCACGGTCTTCTGCTCTTCGGAGGTCTCGCCGAAGGAGCGGCCGATGAAGCGCTTCACGGACGAGATGGTGTTCTCAGGGTTGGTGACGGCCTGGTTCTTCGCGGCCTTGCCCACGACGCGCTCGCCGTCCTTGCGGAAGCCCTCGACGGAAGGGGTGGTGCGGTCGCCTTCGGCGTTCACCAGAATCTCGGGCTCCGAGCCCTCCATGACGGCCATGGCGGAGTTCGTGGTGCCCAAGTCGATGCCGAGAATCTTAGCCATTGCAAGTTCCTCTCTTTCTTTCAGCTTTTCTCACAGATAGCCTATTGGTTTCTTATTGCATGCTGCCAATATAAAATCTAAGTGTTTGATTGTCAAGTTTCCTTAATAGTTTGCGATGAAATAACCTCGCACTGCGCACTTTACACACAATTAGGCTTGCGAGCACGGGCGGAAGGTGTTCGTTACGGGGAGAGAAGGCGCGTGTTGACGGCGCGAGGCAGGGCCGCCACAAGGCGTCCACAGCCGGAAGCGGCGGAGTTGGTGCGCAGGCATGCGGCCTGCGAGCGCCCCGCAGCCAGCAGGCCGCGGGCGTCTGACGACTCGCAGGCACCCAATGGTTCGCAAGCGCCCCGCAGCCTGCAATACGCGGGCGTCCGACGGCTCGCAGGCATGCAGCTTGCAAGCCGAACATATATATATAAGAGAGAGGGCGCCCGGCTGTTGACCGGACGCCCTCTTCTTGAGCTTGTGTCTTCGACACGAGGCCGAGCCTCGCTGGCCTGCCCGCGGCGGGCAGCACGTGGGGGTTCGACCGCGCTTGCGCGCTTCTTCGCACTCGCCGTGTGAGCTGTGCGATCTGTGCTAGTCCTCGACGATCTCGGAGATAGCCCCCATCGGGCACTCCTCGACGCAGTCGCCGCACGCGATGCAGGCGTCCTCGTTGACAGCCTCAGCAACGCCGTTGACAACTTCGAGAACCTCTTGCGGGCACGCGTCTACGCAGATGCCGCAGCCGATGCACTCATCAGCCTCAATAACCGGGTGTGACATTAGCAACTCCTTCTCAGTCGAAAGCCCCCATGGGATGTTCCCCACAACTTTCGTAGCGCAAGATACCATTAATGGATCGCCGCGCAAGTGGAAACGGACATTTTTCAGACTACGGTAAAAAAAGCAAAAGATTCGGCGTCGTAGTATTGGAGCAGGCTCCAAGTGCTAATGGGAGGGAGGGGCGACGCCGAGCACCCCTCCCCTCCCGCCTAACCGAGCTCCTAGCAGATGCGGGGAAGCTGCTCGCCCACGAGCATGTCGAGGATGCGCGTCGAGCCGAAGGCGGTGCGCAGAAACACCTTCGGGCCGCGCTCGGCGTTGGCCTCGGACACCTCGCCGATGATGGCCGCGTCGCGCCCGTAGCGGCTCGCGCGCATGGCCGCAAGCGCCGCCTCGGCCTCCTCGGCGGGGACGACGCACACCATCTTGCCCTCGTTGGCCACCTGCATCACGTCGTAGCCGAGCATCTCGCACGCGCCGAGCACGGCGTCCCTCACCGGGACGCGCTCCTCCTCCACCGTGATGTCGACGTTCGCCTGGCTCGCCAGCTCGTTCAAGGTGCTCGCGATGCCGCCGCGCGTGGGGTCGCGGAAGCAGCGCGTGTGCGGAGCGGCCGCCAGCACGTCGGCGATCAGGTGGTTCAGAGGCGCGGCGTCGCTGGCGATGTCGGCCGAGAAGCTCAGCCCCTCGCGGCAGCTCATGATGGTGATGCCGTGGTCGCCGAGCGTGCCCGACACCAGCACCGCGTCGCCCGGGCGGCACTGCGCGCCGCCGAGCTCGAAGCCCGGCGCGAGCGCGCCCACGCCGCTCGTGTTGATGTAGATGCCGTCGCCGTGCCCGCGGTTGACCACCTTCGTGTCGCCCGTCACCAGCTTGACACCAGCCTCCTTCGCCACCTCGGCCATCGACTGGCAGATGCGGCGCAGATCATCCATCGGGAAGCCCTCCTCCAGGATGAACCCGCAGCTGAGGTAGAGCGGGCGCGCGCCGCTGGTGGCCACGTCGTTCACCGTGCCGCAGATGGCGAGCCGCCCGATGTCGCCGCCGGGGAAGAAGTGCGGCGTGACCACGAACGAGTCGGTGGAGTACGCCAGGCGCTCGCCCGGCTCGAGCGCCGGGAGCACCGCCGCGTCGTCTCCGCGCAGAAGCTCGTCGGTTCCGTACGCCGCGAAGAACACCTCGTCGATGATGCGCTTCATCATGGTTCCGCCGCTGCCGTGACCCAGCATGACGGTTGTGTCGTTTGCCACTGTGCTGCCTTCCTTACATATGCCGGCCGGTGGTGGTGAGGACCAGCCGGCCGTTCTGCACGCCCTTGGTGCCCAGGATCAGATTCGCGATGTCCTGCACCAGCCCCGTCTCGCCGCGCATGACGATCACCTCGAGGCACATGTGCTGGTCGACGTGCACGTGCATCGTCGAGACGATGTACTCGAAGTAGTCGTGCTGGATGGTGTGGAGCTTCTCCTGCAGGTCGTTCGCGTGGTGGTCGTACACGATGGTGAGCGTGCCCATGACCAGCGTGCCCGGCGTGGCGCACGCGTCTTCCACCAGCGCGTCGCGCACCAGGTCGCGCACCACTTCGCTGCGGTTCTTCGCCAGGCCCCGGCGCGCCACCAGCTGGTCGAAGTTCATGAGCAGGTCCTCGGGCATGGCCACCGAGAATCGCATGAGGTCGTTGCTCATGGCGGGCCGCTACACGAGGCTGACCGTCACGCCCGCGGCGCTCTCCGCGTCATCCTCGATGGCGTCCTTCGCCTCGTCGAGCATGGCGCGCACGTCGTCGAGCAGCGCCTGGGCCGCGTGGAGCTTCTCGGACACGGTTGCGAAGCCCGCGTCCTCGGCGTTGTGCGCCAGGTTGTGCGTCCAGCGGCGCTCAAGCTTGATGTGGTCGTCGATCTGCTCGATCATGAGCTCGAGCTGGCCGGTGTTGACTCCGTTAGTGCACATAATGACCTCCCTTGATGGAAACGGCTTCGCCGTTTGGATTAAACTAACTTAATACGGACGGCGCGCAACATCAAGGAGCGAGTGTGACTTTTCCTGCAAGAAGTAACATTTATGAGGTCAACGCCATGGGCACGCTCGCCGTATACGGAGACTTCGTGGAGGGAACGGGCAACGAGCTCCTGCTGGCGGCGAGCACGCGCGCGCTGGGCAGCGCGGCGAAGGGGGCGCTCGAGAAGTCGGCGGCGGCCCTCGGGTACGGCGCGCGGGGATGCGCGTACGTGGTCGCGACGATTGGCGGGGAGCTGGCAGGGGCGGACGCGGCAGCGGGCGGCGGAGGGCCGGCAAGCGCGGACGGCGCGGCAGCGGGCGGCGGGCTGGCC
>NZ_JAAVTO010000045.1 GCF_013185065.1 Adlercreutzia sp. ZJ473
GGCTTGCGCGTCTCGTCAGCCGCGGAGGCCGACCCGCCGTGCGCGGCGGCCCCGCCGCGTCCCCGCGAGCCGCCGCGGCCCCGCGACTTCGCCGACGAGCCCGCAGAGCCCTTGCCGCCCTCGGAGCGCTTCGCCTTGCCGCCCGGCGTGCGGCGCACCGAGCCGGCCTCGGCCAGCTTGTCGGAGCCGGTGAACTGCGAGGTGAGGAACGTCACCGGGTCGGAGGCGTAGCCTGATGACGCGTCGGCGGTGGCGGCGTCCCACGCGCCGTCGCCCACGACGCTCGGGCGCGCGCCCTCCTCAGGCTCGTCGAAGTCGGCAAGCGGCACCTTCACGGGCTTCTCGCCCTCCACCTTCAGCGACACCACCTCGCGCGGCACGTCGAGCTCGACCACCTTGGCCGGCCCCGCGGGCGTCTGCACGGTGGCGTTGGCCTTCGGCGCGCGCGACTTGAAGTCCTTGTAGGCGTCGTACTCGTAGCGCAGGCAGCACATGAGGCGCCCGCACAGACCCGAGATCTTCTGCGGGTTCAGCGAGAGGTCCTGCTCCTTGGCCATGCGGATGGACACCGGGTTGAACTCGCCGCCCATGCGCTTGCAGCACAGCTCCTGCCCGCAGTGGCCCAGGCCGCCCACGATGCGCGCCTCGTCGCGCACGCCGATCTGGCGCATGTCGATGCGCACGTGGAAGTGCGCGGCCAGCTTGCGCACCAGGTCGCGGAAGTCGATGCGGTCCTCGGCCTCGAAGTAGAAGACGGCCTTGTCGCCGTCGAGCAGAAACTCCACCGACACCGGGTGCATCTCGGCGCTCGCCTCCGCCACCATGCGCTTGAACACGGGCAGCGCCTCGCGGCCCCGCTTCTCCATCTCGCGCGACCGCTCGACGTCCTCGTCGGTGGCGAGGCGCAGCACGCGGCGCAGCGGGGTCTTCAGGGTCTTTATCTCGGCGTGCGGCACCTCGATCACGTCGCTGGCCGCCCTGCCGAACTCGGTGCCGCGCGCGGTGTCGACCACCACGGGCGCGCCCTTGGGCACGTCGAGCTCGCCGGGGTCGAACCACAGCGTGCGGGGATTGTAGGCAAGATTAATCGGTGCGACCCGAACCATGCAGAACCTCTCTCACTTCGAACAGCAACGCGTCGATGCACGTCTCTGGGGATACATTATAGGCAAGCGCCTGCTCGGCCACGCGCACGCGGGACAGCGCGCGCGACGCGCGGGCCACGTCGGAGGTGCGCGCGGCGGCCTCGACGCTCTCGCGTGCGTCGACGTTGATCACCAGCTCGGGCGCGCCCGCGCACGTGGCGCACACGTCGCGCAGCCACGAGCCGATGATCGCGGTGGTCTGGCGCAGGTACTCGCTCGTCTTCGCCGTGATCTGGCGCTTGTTGCGCGCCTCGATCTGGCGGATGGCCGACTTCGCGAGGAAGTCGGCGTTCTCGGCCAGCTCGGCCTCCTGGGCGGCGCGCACCTCGTCGAGCGGCGCCTTCGACTTCTCCACGAGCGTGCGCGCGTACCCGATGACGTCCCAGTCGTCGGCGTGCGCGAGCGACGCCATGACCGCGAGCACCTCGCCGCGGAAGGCCAGCCGCTCGTTTCCCGGCGCGCGCAGAAACTCGATGGCGCGCGTGATGGAGCCGCCGCACGCCTCCACGGCCATGCGCGCCTGCGCGACGGGCGCGCCCGTGTTCTGGCTCACGATGCCCGCCGCCTCGGTGGCCGGGATGTGCCGGAAGGGCACCACCTGGCAGCGCGAGAGGATGGTGGGCAGCACGCTCTCGCGCGTGCGGCCGAGCAGGATGAGCACCACGTCGGCCGGAGGCTCCTCGAGGGTCTTCAGGAACGCGTTGGCCGCGCTCGTGCCGAGCAGGTCGACGCGGTCGAGGATGTAGACCTTCTTCTGGGCCTGGATGGGGGCGAGCGCCGTGTCGGCCACGATCTCGCGGATCTGCTCGACGAGGTAGCCCGACGCGCCCGCCGGCGCGAAGAAGCGCACGTCGGGGTGCTTCTGGCGCTTGATGCGCGCGCAGGCGTCGCACGCGCCGCACATGCCGCCGCGCGGGCCGCGCGGGCCCTTCGGGCACATGAGCGCCTGGGCGAGGGCGTAGGCGGCCGCCGTCTTGTTCGAGCCCGCCGGGCCCGTGAACAGGTACGCGTGCGTCACGCGCTCGGACTTCACGCTCGTGCGCAGGAAGTCGCGCACCTTCGGCTGGCCGAGTATGTTCTCGAACGCGTCAGCCACGGGCGCGCTCCTGGGACGCCCGGGACGTCGCGCCCGCAGCGCGCCCGCCCGGCACGTCGAGCACGGCGAAGTACTCCTCGTCGCAGATGCGCGCGTCGGCCATCCAGGGGAACAGGTCGCTCAGCGCGTGGAAGATCATCGCCGCCGTGACCGAGCGCGGGCCGTCCGAGCTGATGACCCTCACGCGCGCGGGGTCCTCCTGCGCGATGGCCGCGAAGCCCGCCGCCACGCGCCCGTGGAACGCCGCGCCCGCCTGCTCGAGCCGGTCGGCGGCGGCGCGGCGCGCGCCCACGCGGACGAGCCCCTCCTCGGGGCTTCCGCACGTCATGAGCAGCGTGCGGTCGGGCATGATCCCGCGCGTGGAGAAGCGGTTGGCCGCGTCCACGAACGCGCGGTCGAGCCCGCGGCCGAACGCCTGGTAGGCCACCGTGGAGTCGAGGAAGCGGTCGCACAGGACCACCGCGCCGCGCTCGAGCGCCGGCTCTATCACCTCGGCGACGACCTGGGCGCGCGCGGCCTCGTAGATGAGCAGCTCAGCCTCGTCCGCCAAGCTCTCGTGCGCGGGGTCGAGCACCACCGCGCGCAGCGCCTCGCCCACCGGCGTGCCGCCCGGCTCGCGCAGGCGCACCACCTCCGCGCCCCGTTCCTCCAGGGCGTCGGCCAGAAACCCGATGTGGGTCGTCTTGCCCGCGCCGTCTCCCCCCTCGAAGGTGACGAAGACGCCGCGGCTGCTTGGTGCGGATGCGGTCATGCCCATGCGCGCTCCGTGCCCGCGCCTAGGCGCGGCTCGCGGCGCGAGCCTCGAGCGCGCAGGTGCGCACCGCGCGCGCCACGCACTCGGCCACGCGCGGGTCGAACGGGTCGGGCATGATGAAGTCCTCGCAGAGCTCCTCGTCGGACACGAGCGACGCGAGCGCCTCGGCCGCCGCGAGCTTCATGGGCTCGGTGATGCGCTCGGCGCGCGCCTCGAGCGCGCCCTTGAAGATGCCGGGGAACGCGATCACGTTGTTCACCTGGTTCGGGAAGTCCGAGCGTCCCGTGCCCACCACGCGCGCGCCCGCGGCCTTCGCCTCGTCGGGGAAGATCTCGGGCGTGGGGTTGGCCATGGCGAACACGATGGCGTCCGGCGCCATGGAGGCCACCATGTCCTGGCTGATGACGCCGGGCGCCGACACGCCGATGACGATGTCGGCCCCGCGCATGGCGTCGGCGAGCGTGCCGCTTTCGCCCTCGAGGTTCGTCCACTGGAGCATGGCGCGCTGGGCGTCGTTGATCCCCTCGTAGCCCGACCACAGGATGCCCGCGCGGTCGCACATGGTGAGCGTGGTGAAGCCGTAGGACAGCAGCAGCTTCGCGATGGCGATGCCCGCCGAGCCCGCGCCGTTCACCACCACGCGCGCGTCCTCCTTGCTCTTGCCCACCAGGCGCAGCGCGTTGATGATGCCCGAGAGCACCACGATGGCGGTGCCGTGCTGGTCGTCATGGAACACCGGGATGTCAAGCGCGTCGTTCAGGCGCGCCTCGATCTCGAAGCAGCGCGGCGCCGAGATGTCCTCCAGGTTGATGCCGCCGAACGCCGGCGCGATCTGGATGCACGCCTTGATGATCTCCTCGGTGTCCTGCGTGTCGAGGCAGATGGGGAACGCGTCCACGCCGCCGAACGTCTTGAACAGCGCCGCCTTGCCCTCCATGACCGGCATGGCGGCCAGGGGCCCGATGTTGCCCAGTCCCAGAACCGCGCTGCCGTCGGAGACCACGGCCACGGTGTTCGACTTGATGGTGTAGTCGTAGGCGGCGTCAGGGTTCCTCGCGATCACCCTGCAGGGCTCGGCCACGCCGGGCGTGTAGGCGCACGCCAGGTCATGGCGCGTGGCGATGTCCATCTTCGGCGTGGTGGCGATCTTGCCGCGCCACTGCTCGTGCAGGCCAAGCGACTCTTCTGCGATGTCCATGGGTTTTTCCTCGCTATCGTGAAACGGCGGCGCCCGAGCGCCGTCGCGTTTGCTTCGTTTTCCTACTTAACCTCGATATTGTATACCTTATGCCTTTGCGCGCCCGCGAGGTCACGCATGGATTACACTATTCACAGAGGACATGCCTGCTCCTGCGGGCAAAAGCACCGAGCGATGAGGGAGAGACCCATGCCGCAAGGCAACCAAACCGCGCCCGCGCTCTCGCCTGAGCGCGTGGCGTCGGCAACCTACGACGCCATCCGCGAATGCGCCACCACGCTGCGCCCCGACTTCAGACGCGCCGTCAAGTCGGCGCTCGACAGCCTGCGAGCCGGCGACTCGGACAAGGGCGCCAGCGTCCTGGAGCAGATCCTGGAGAACGCGGCCATCGGCGAGGCTGACGCCGTGCCCATCTGCCAGGACACGGGCACCGTGTGGGTGTGCCTGGAGGTCGGAAGCGAGCTCGCAGTCCCCGGCAACGTGCTCTCGCAGGTGGACGACGCGGTGGCGCGCGCCTACGCCGACGGGCGGCTGCGCATGAGCGTGCTGGCCGACGCGCTGTTCGACCGCACGAACACGCGCGACAACACGCCCGCGTTCTGCGAGGTCAAGCTGGTGAGCGGCGCCGGCGCCACGCTGCACGTGCTGCTCAAGGGCGGCGGCTCGGACAACGCGAGCCGCGTGGTCATGCTGCCGCCGGGTGCCGGCGCGGACGGCGTGCGCAAGGTGGCGCTCGACTGCGTGCGCGAGAAGGCCGCGAACGCCTGCCCGCCGCTCGTGGTCGGCCTCGGCGTAGGCAGCACGTTCGACAAGGTGGCGGGCCTCGCGAAGCACGCGCTGCTGCGCGCGGTGGGCTCCCCCGCGCAGAGCGAGGAGGCCGCGGCGTTCGAGCGCGAGCTGCTCGACGAGGTGAACGCGCTCGGCATCGGGCCGGCGGCGCTCGGCGGCTCGCCCACCGCGCTCGCCGTGCACCTCGAGACGGCGCCCTGCCACATCGCCGCCCTGCCGGTGGCGGTGAACATGGGCTGCTGCGCCATGCGCTCGAAGTCGGTCGAGCTCGTGCCGTGGGACGCCGGCGCCGCCGCCTGCGCCGCCGACGCCGCAGGAGCTGCGGGCGCCGAGGCCGGCGAAGGCCCTCGGGCGAAAGGAGGCGCGCGATGAGCGACCCGATCAAGCTGGCGCTGCCGCTTGCGCGTGAGGACGTGGCGGATCTGCGCATCGGCGACGAGGTGCTCCTCTCCGGCCCCGTGTACACCATGCGCGACGCGGGGCATGCGCGCGCGCTCGAGGCCCTGCGCGCCGACGGGGCGCTGCCCTTCGGCCTCGAGGGCGCCACGCTCTTCTACGCCGGACCCACCCCGCCGGCCGCCGGCCGTCCCCTGGGGTCGGTCGGGCCCACCACCGCGAGCCGCATGGACTTCGCCACGCCGGCGCTCATGGAGGCCGGCATCGTGGCGTGCGTCGGCAAGGGGAAGCGCTCGCCCGAGGTGGTGGAGGCATGCCGCGCGACGGGCAGCGTGTACTTCGCGTGCGTAGGCGGCATCGCGGCGCTCCTGGCCACGCATGTGGCGAAAAGCGAGCTCGTGGCCTGGGAGGACTTGGGCACCGAGGCGCTGCGCCGCCTTGAGCTCGAGGACTTCCCCGCCTTCGTCGCCGTCGACGCCCGCGGCGGCGACCTCTACCGCGCCATCGAGCAGGCCGCGCAGTAGGGGCGCGGCCGGCAAGGTAGAGCGCGGGGAGGCGGCAGGGGGTGCCGCGCGCAGTTCCGCAGCGCAGCGAGGACTGTCTGAGCACGGCGCCCCCTGCCGCCTCCCCGCGCGTCCCCCACTCGCAAAAGAAGCGCCCCGGAGGGCGCTTCTCACGAGCAGCTACTTCTTCTTGCGCGCAGGAGCCTTCTTCTTCGCGGCGGGCTTCTTCGCCGCCTTCTTCTTCTCCTCCTCGGCCTTGCCGGGGCAGTCGAAGTTCGGGCAGAGCTTCCACGGGCCGCGCGCGGTGGTCACGATCACCATCGGCGCGCCGCAGTGCTCGCACGCCTCGTCGGTGGCGGTGAGCTTGCCGTACTGGGGCAGCGGGTAGCGCGTCTGGCACGTCTCGAAGTTCTCGCAGGTGATCGAGCGCTTGAGCGTGCGCGGGTTGCGCCGCGCGATGAGCTTGGCGTCGACGCCCCTGTCGCCGCAGTTCGGGCACAGGCCCACCATCACCTCGGGCTCCTGGTTGGTGGGGCAGGCGGGGTCGATGCACACGGTGCGCGGCTTCGTGCGGAAGGCCGTCACCTTCACCTGCGGCATGCCGCAGGTGGGGCACGCCTCGGGCACGGACTCCACCTTGCCCTTCGGCAGCGGGTAGGTCACGTCGCAGTCGGGCCAGCCGGCGCACCCGATGAACATGGACTTCGTCTTCTGGCTCGCGCGCAGCTGCAGGTCGCGCCCGCACTTGGGGCACGGCCCCACGTAGGCGTCAGCCGCCACGGCGTCGGCGAGCGCGTCCTTGACCTCCTCGGAGTGCGGCATGAGGTCGGCCAGCTGCTGGGCCAGAAGGTCGCGCGAGGTGCTCACCACGGCCTCGCGCGTGGTCTTGCCCTCGGCGATGTTGTCCATCTCCTCCTCGAGCTCGGCCGTCATGTCGGGGTGCGTGATGTGCGGCGCGAACTTGTCGAGCGCGTCAATCACCGCGATGCCGAGCTGCGAGGGCTCGATGGGGTCGTTCTGCACGTACTTCACCGCGTAGAGGCGCTCGATGATCGAGTGGCGCGTCGACTTGGTGCCCAGCCCCAGCTTCTCCATCTCCTGGATGAGCTTGCCCTGGCTGTAGCGCGCCGGCGGCTCGGTCTGCTTCTTGGTGCAGGTGGCGCCGTTGAAGGCCACCTGCGCGCCCTGCTCGAGGGCGGGCAGCTGCTCGTCCTTCTTCAGCCCGTAGGGGTAGATGCTGCGGAAGCCCGCCTGCACGAGCACGTCGCCCTTGGCCACGAAGGGCTCGCCGGCCACGTCGAGCGTGACCTTGGTGCCCTCCACCACGGCCGCGTCCGACAGCGTGGCCAGAAAGCGCCGCGCCACCAGGTTGTAGAGCTTGTACTCGGCGGCGGGCAGGTCGTCCGGCGTGGCCTTCGCCGTGGGGTAGATGGGCGGGTGGTCGGTGGTCTCCTTCTTGCCGCGCGTGGCGGTGAGCTTGCCCTTCGCGAGCAGCGCCTTGCACGTGGGGGCGTACGCCGGGTTGCCCGCGATGGCGCGCACCACCTCGGCGAGGTCGAGCGACGCGGGGTACACCGTGTTGTCGACGCGGGGGTAGGAGATGTAGCCGTCCATGTAGAGGCTCTCGGCGATGCGCATGGTGCGCGCGGGCGTGAGGCCCTCGGCCGAGGCCGCGGCCATGAGCGCGGTGGTGTTGAACGGCACGGGCGGCGGCACGCGGCGCTTCTTCTTCTCCACGGAGGCCACGCGCGCGCTTGCGGCGCCCGCCACGTGCTCCATGGCCGCGGTCGCCTCGGCCTCGGACTTGAAGCGCGCCGTGGCGTGCCCCGCCTCGAAGGCGCCCTCCCCCGCCCCGTCGGTGGGGCCGACCTGCGCGGCGGCGTCGAAGGCGCCCTTGATCACCCAGTAGTCCTGCGGGACGAACGCCATGCGCTCGCGCTCGCGCGCCACGATGAGCGCGAGCGTGGGGGTCTGCACGCGCCCCGAGGAGCGCACGTTGCCGTAGCCCGCGAACTTCACGAGCGTGAGGTAGCGCGTGAGCGCCGCGCCCCAGATCAGGTCGATGTCCTGGCGCGAGGCGCCGGCGGCGGCCAGGTTGTCGTCCATCTCCACCAAATTCGAGAACGCGCCCTGGATCTCGGGCTTCGTGAACGCCGAGTAGCGCGCGCGGCTCGCGGGGGCGGTCTTGTTCACCTCGCGGCAGCACGAAAGCGCGTCCGAGCCGATGAGCTCGCCCTCGCGGTCGAAGTCGGTGGCGATGACGATGGAGTCTGCCTTCTTCGCGAGGTTCTTCAAGCTGCGGATGATGTCCTTCTCCTTGGGCAGCTTCTCGATGGGCGCGTACGCCAGGTACGGCAGCGCCTCCATCTTCCAGCCCTTGAGGTCGACGCCGTCCTCGGTGAAGGGCTTCTTCTTCTTGAAGGGAGGGCGCGCGAGCGTGGAGGGGATGCTGGCGGGGACGACCTCGCCGTCGGCGGTGACGCCCTGCCAGCCACCGCGCTTCTTGTACACGAGCTGCGGCGCGAAGTCGGGCTCGAGGATGTGGCCGCGCAATCCGATGGTCACCCACTCCTCGCCGTCGAGCTCGAACCGGTACACCGGCGTGTTGAACACCTTGTCGGACTTGGGCTTCGTCGCGCCGAGCAAGTCGGCGATCTTCTGGGCCGCGTCGTTCTTCTCGGTTACCACCAGCTTCACGCGGTTCCTCCTTCTCGTCTGCCGCTCCAAGCCTGCACGCGAAGACAGGCCGCGGCGCTCAATCACACGATGACCCCACTTGTTTATTAACGTGTGCGGGGATGGCTCGCCTCCGGCGGGGCCGCCGGCGAGGCTGCGCTCGGTCGGCGCAGCATGCGATAGCATACACGATTTAGCCGCGCGGCTGGGGAAATCCCGCAAATGCCAACTTTCAGGAGACGGCTTGCGCGGCCTCCGGAGAAGCTGCGGCCTGCGCAGCTGCGGCAGCGGCCTCCTCGCGGACGAGGACGCGCTGCATGGCGGCTATGGCGCACTCGAGCTGCTCGTCGTCGGGCTCGTTGGTGGTGAGGTACTGCATCTGCATGCCCGGCCACAGGATCACCTTCACGAGCGGGTTGTCGGGGTGGCTCCCCGCCCACTTCACCGTGATCTCGTAGCTGATGCCCGCGATGAGCGGCATGAGCACGATGCGCGACGCGATGACGAGCGCGAGCTTCGGCGCGCCGTCAGGCACCCCGAGCCCCGCGATGAGCGCGTTCAGGGGTACGACGGTGTACACCAGGATGGCGATGATCATGACCATGATGAGGAACGCCGTGCCGCAGCGCACGTGCAGGCGCGGGAACTGCCGCGCGTTCTCGGGCGTGAGCGGCAGGCCGTGCTCGTAGCAGTGGATGGTCTTGTGCTCGGCGCCGTGGTACATGAACATGCGGCGGATGTCCTGCATGCGCCCGATGAGCCAGATGTAGAACACGAACACCGCCACGCGCAGCAGGCCGTCCACGACGTTCCACGCAAGCGTGCTCTGGTCGTACTCGCCCACGATGAGGTTGGTGAGGAAGGCCGGCGCCACGATGAAGAGCACCACGCCGAGCACGAGCCCGAGCACGAGCGAGATGGTCATCTCGGCCCCGCTCAGCCCCCCGCCGGAGGACTCCTTGGGCTCCTGGGGCTCATTGGCGGCGGGCGCCTCCTGCGCGCTCTCGTCCACCACCTCGAGCGTGCGCTGGGCCCCGAGCGCGTCGATCATGGCGTCGGGGCGCCCGAAGTCGTCCTTCCAGGAAAACGTCTGGTCTTTGGTCGCGGGCGCATCATCGGCTTCGGCAGCGCGCTTGGCGGCAGGCGCCTCATCGGCAGCATCAGCGCGCTTGGCGGCGGGCGCAGCTTGCGCGCCCTCGTCCTCGTCGGCGAACGCATGCTGCGCGGCGATCTCGAGCGCCTTGTAGCCGAGCATGAGCGACTCCACGAGCGCCGTGCACCCGCGCACGAGCGGCACGTGCAGCCAGCGGTTCTTCGCGCGACCCGACGCGAGGTCGTGCTCCTCCACGTAGATGCCGCCGTCCGGCTCGCGCACGGCGACCGCCCAGTTGAGCTTGCCGCGCATCATGATGCCCTCGAGGAGCGCCTGCCCGCCGACGTGCGTCTTGCGCGCGCCGTCCTCGGAAAACGCGCGCGCCAGGTCGCTTCTCTTTCCCTCCGCAGTGCCCACGTTAGCCCCTCTGAACGCTCGGGTACGGGTTGCCGCAGGTCATCTTGCCCTCCGGGCACACGCCGCGCACGCAGGGCGCGCCGGCGGCGGCGAACACGTACGGGGCGGTGGGGCGCGCGAGCTCGAGCATGCGGTGCGCCATCTCGCGGATCTCCCACTGGGCGCGGTTGCAGCAGCGCAGGTCGAAGAAGTGCAGCAGCTCGCGCACGTTCATGGTGACGACGATCTTCGTCTCGGCGGCGTTCGGGAGGAGGTAGCGCGCGTCCTCCGCGGGGATCCCCAGCTCGACGAGCTTCGCGTACGCGTCCTTCGCCGCCTCGACGGCCTCGTCGAACACCTGGCTCGCCTCCGCGCTCTGCGCGACCGTGCCGGGCTTGATCGTCTCGAGGCCGCTCGTGAACTTCACGTAGCGCTGCGACTGCTGGTTGAAGCTGGCCAGGCGATGGCGCACGAGCTGGTGCGTGAGCGCGCGCGACACGCCGTCGATGGCGAAGGTGTAGCTCGCATGCTCGAGCGTGGAGAAGTGGCCGCTCTCCATGATGGTGGAGAGCACCGAGCGCACGCGCTCGGCGGGCATGGTCTCCATGAGCTCGGCGGCGCCGACGGGCGCGTAGCACAGGCGCGCGGCCGTGGCGATGGCCCGCTCGGGGTCGGGGGTGTGGTAGAGCAGCTCAACCTGCATGAAGGTCCTCCTGAGTGTCAGCCGAGCGAGCGCTCGGTTCGGGCGCCGGCGCGCTCGCGGCGCGGCGCGCGTCTTGCTTTTTGACAGTATAGCGGTGCGCGCGGGCGCAGCCGGCCCTTCCTCCGACAAAACGCAAACCCTCGACGGTGAACAGACGCACGAGGATGATGCTGGGGTGGGGAACGTTTGCAGGCTGAGGTCTGGCGGGGCTGGGGCGAGAACAGGGCGATAACGCCTAGGCGCGGGCTGGGGCGGTGCTCACCAAGCGAGTTCCGCACAAGCCGAAAGCGCCAGCGGCGCTTTCGTGCGAGCAGGACTGTTCGAGCGACTGAGCTCTGCCCCAGCCCCCGCCGAACCAGGTATCGTCAGACCGCTCTCCAACCTGCCTCAGCCCCGCCAGACCAGGCACGCCCGCCATCAGGCGGCAGCATCTCCCCGAGCAGGCCCCTCCTTGAGCCTTCGCGCCAGAAACGCCAGCATGATCGCGGAGGCCACGGAATAGGCGACGGAGACGGCGAAGCTCACGCCGTTCCCGCCGAACGCCTGCACGAGCACGACCGAGCACGGCAGCGACACCAGAAAGCCCGCGCCGTTGCCCACGAGGTTGCCACGCATGTCGCGCACGGAGATGAGCAGGTCGCTCAGAAACGACACGTACGCCGTGAGCACCACGCACACGAGCGCCGGGTACAAAAGGTACACGTGCGCGGCGATGCTCGGGCCGAACACGAGCACGAGCAGGGGCTCGCCCGCGAACGCGAACAGCGCGAAGCAGGCTGCGAACAGCGCCGCGATGCCCGCCGTCACCTTCCCCAGAAGGCCCCAGAAGCCGCGGCGGTCGCCGTCGGCGAACTTCTGCGCGAACACGCCGAGCAGCGGGTCGTAGAGGTAGCTCGCGCCCGCCTGCACCGCCACCGCCGGCGTGCACACCGACGCGTACACGCCGAGCGCCGCGTCACCTGCCCACGCGCCCAGGTACTGGCGCGGCACCGTGGCCACGCAGATGTAGAACACCGCGCCGAGGACCGCCGGCAGGCACGTCCGCGCCAGCTTCCAGGCGCGCGCCGGGGTGATGGAGGGACGCAGCGCGTCGAGCTTGCCCGCGCAGCGCACGTCGTAGACGATCACCGGGTAGGTCACGGCGATCATGGCGAGAATGGCCAGCGTGAGGTCGCCCGTGACGCCGAAGACGCCCGCGAACGCCGCCAGGAACAGGATGCCGCGCGCCATGAGCGACTTGCCGCAGAAGTCCATGCGGAAGTTCTGCTGGTCGACGCCGTGCAGCACGTCGATGAACACCTCGCCCGCGCGGAACGCCAAGTAGAGGAGCACCGGGACGTAGGCTGCCGTCGCGCAGGTGGCAAGCGCGTACGCCCCCACCACCGCGAAGGCCACGCCTATGGTGATCAGGCGGAACGCCACGTACTCGCGCGCGGACACCGCGCGGTTGACGTCCGAGACCTGGTAGGCGCGGATCTTGTAGAGCGCGATGTGCACGAAGATGTTCGACACCGCCATGGCCAGCGCCAGCACGCCAGCGGCGTCGTAGGTGGGCGACAGCCGCGCCACCAGCACCGTCACCACCCACTGGGACATCAGGTAGACGAGCGAGCCTGCCGAGTTCCACAGCATGTTCCTCTTTATCGAAAGCTCCTGCATCTCCCTCGCTCCTCGCAGCCGGCTCGCAACTCTCTTATTTTCCCAGAAAACCTTGGTACAATGAGAGGACGCGATCAGACTGCACGGAAAACCGACGGCGCCGCGCCGCCGCGGCCAGCCTCGCCTGCGTGAACGGCAGATCCACCAACCGGGAAGGCAACTCTTGAAAGCGACCATCGACGAGGTCTACGACCCGCAAACGCTGCGCCGCCTGCAGCTTGTCGAGCTCGACATCCTGAAGCGGTTCGACGCCATGTGCGCCAAGCACAGCCTCGAGTACTTCGCCGTGTACGGCACGGTGCTCGGCGCCATCCGCCACGGCGGCATCATCCCCTGGGACGACGACATCGACATCGCCATGCCGCGCCGCGACTACGAGCGCCTCGCCGAGCTGGTGCCGCTCGAGTTCGGCGACGGGTTCTCGCTCCTCAACGGCCAGATCGACCCGCGCTACCCCTTCTGCACGAGCCGCATCATGAAGAAGGGCACCGAGTTCCGCATGCTCTCCATGAAGGACTGCCCCTTCGAGCTGGGAATATTCCTCGACATCTTCTGCTTCGACAATCTGCCCGACGATGAGAGAGAGCGCCGCCGCCTCGTGCGGAAGTGCTGGGTGCTCGAGAAGATGTGCATCCTGCGCAACACCCCCTTCCCCAACCTGCCGTACCGCGGGCTCAAGCGCGCGGTGACGTACGCCCTGTGCGCCGCGGGGTCGGTGTGCATGAAGGTGTTCCCGCGCGCCAAGCTGCACGAGTGGATGCAGGGCGCCGCGCGCGCCTGCGAGCACGAGGAGACCGGCTACATCGGCTGGCCGTTCGGGCTCGACCCCTCGCAGAGCATCTACCCCAAGAGCATGGTGTACCCGCTCGCACGCGCGCCGTTCGAGGACATGCAGGTGGTCATGCCGAGCGACCCGCACGGGCAGATGCGCCTGTGCTACGGGGAGACGTACATGACGCCGCCGCCTGACGGCCAGAAGTCCTACATCGTGCCCTACCGCCTGAGCTTCGGCGACGAAGAGGAAGGGGCTGGAGTTAATCCCGCTTGATGCGGTACAGGCGCATGTCTCCTTCTGCCAGAACTGGCTCGAACCCGAGCGCGTCATCGTTGATCGCGCTCACACCCTGCCACTGCTCCCACTCGAACGTGAACAGGTGCCTGCTCCTCTCGAGCTTGGGGTCGCCCTGGTCGAGCAGCAGCAGGTAGGTCGCTCCCACCGCGTCAACGGCGTCCCACACGTCGGACTCCGTCGCCATGTCGCGCAGCTGCTCGCGGATGAGGCGGCTCTCGGGCGTCTCGTCGCTCTTGCCGTAGGGGCCGTTGTAGCGGTAGTAGGTGTTCATGCCGCAGAGGGCGTAGACGTACTCCGAGCCGTCATCGGGCATGTTGAGCACGAGGTCGCCCTGGGTGATCGCCGCCGCCTCCTGCGCGAACGCGCGCTCCTCGGGGCTGAGGATGTTGTCGGCCGTCGGGTCGTAGGCGACACGCGTCGAGTGCGCGAGGTCGCCGAACGCCGTGCGAACAGGCCCTTCGCCAAGCGGGCAGAAGCTCACGACGGCAAACGCCAGCACGCACGCGCAGGCCGCAGCCGCCGGGGCGCGCCCGCCTGCCGCGCTCACCACCCGCGCGCTCGCCGCGGCATGCGCCGCCCGCGCCAGCCCCAGACTCGCGAGCGGGACGGCGTAGAACGCGAGCGACGACCCGAGGCGCGCCGCGTCGGTGTACCAGAAGCCCGCGAGCAGCTGCTTCGCAAGCCCGTCGGTGGCGAGCGTGACCACGTAGATGCCGCCCATGAGCACGTACGCGCACAGGATCCAGGTGTAGCGCCGGTCACGCCACGCCTGCGCCGCGCCTGCGAGCACGAGCACGCCGAGCAGCACCTGGGGCAGCGTCTCACGGTAGCTGAGCAGAAGCAGGTTGCCCAGGGCGGTCTGCGGGCTCGCGTAGGCGGGCCACACGTGCCAGACCACCTCGTGCAGAAACGGCAGGCTGAACAGCGCGCACCAGATGGCGACGATGCACGCCACTGCCACAAGCGAGGCCAGGTTCCTGCTTCGCCTCGTGTCCCTGCCTTCGCCCAGAAGGCGCGGCACGCGGCGGGCGAGCTGCACGCAATACGGGACGAGGAACACCGCGGCCGTGAACACGGCGTTCGGCTGGGCGAGCGCGAGTGCCACGACGCCCGCGGCGAACAGGCCTGCCGCCGCCACGCGCTCGCCGCGCGCGACGCCCTCGGCGAAGATCGCCATGAAGAAGCAGATCACCGACGGCATGAGCGCGAAGGCGGCGAGGTTGGGGTACAGCGGCCCCCAGTTTACCATCTGCCAGGGAAACGCCGCGAACGCGAGCGCCGCCATCGCGCCGCACAGAAGCGCGCGCGGGTTGTCATGAAGCACGCAGCGCAGGAGCGCGAAGGCGCCCGCTGGGTACACCAGCCCCGCGAACAGGAAGTTCGTCGCATTCGCCGCCACCGCGACCGGCGCGCCGAGCGCGGACGCCGAGAGCGCCGCCGTAACGTGCCACGCTGCCGGGTAGAAGCTCCACCCCGCGATGGGCATGGTCGTCGCGCGCACCTCGGGCGCGTACGTCGCCACGTCGAGCGACGACCAGCAGCCCGTTTCCGCGAACGTGCGGATCATGCCCAGATGGTGCATGCTGTCGAACGACTGCGTGAAGCCCTCGGGGCTGCTCAGCGAAAGCGCGGTGAACCACGTGGTCACGACAAGACCTGCGCCCACGTAGAGCGCGAGGCACTTCGCGTCGAAGCGCTCGCGCAAACAGCGCGGCGCGCCAACCGCGTCAACTGCGCAGACGAGGCGTGCCGGCGCGCGCCACGGGCGCGACAGCGCGAGCATGAGCGCGCAGGCCGCCGTCGCCGGCACGCCCATGCTCGCCCAGCTCGCGAACACGCCGAGCTTGGCGTAGACGATGCCGAGAGCGCCGAAGAGCGCCACCGAGGCGACGGGCGCGCAGGCAAGCGCCATCAGGCGGCTCACCCGCATGCTCCTGATCAGGAGGTATCCCGGGACCCACAGAAAGGCCGCCTCCAAAAGGACGCACCCGGCGAAAAGCCACCAAGCTCCCAAGCCGCTCAACGCCTCTCCCCGGCACCGCCCGCGCCAGCCGCGCGCGAGCCAGCAGCAGCGGCTCCTGCGCCAGCGGCGGCAGCAGCAACCTCCGCGCCTGCGCCAGCGGCGGCTTCCGCGCGCGAGCCCGCAGCCTCCGCGCGCGCATCCTGGGCCGAGCATGCGGCGCCGGGCGCGGCGCCATCCGCGTCCGCATACCCGAAACGGCCCGCGTCCAAGTCAGTCAGCGCCTTCTCCTGGATGAGCTCGGCCTGCTTGGCGCGCAGCCGCGCGATCTCAGCCGTCATGTAGAACATCTTCACCAGCAGAACCGCGATCACGTAGAGGAACACGAAGTTGACTACCGACTGGAACCCGAGCACATCGGCGATGACGAAGGCGAGGCGCGGGAAGACGGCCAGAATGACCAGGCTGAGCGCGAAGAAAAACCAGAACACCGAGTCGGCGACGGCGATCTCGGACCGCCTGATCTTCTTGAGGGCCAGCGCGAAGATGCCGACCGCGCCGATTATCAGCAGTATGGCAAACGGCGGCGTCACTTCAACCTCCTGAACCACTGGGCGACGAGGATGGAGATGCTCATGCGCAGCATGTACGACACCGACTTGGTGAGGTTCAGGTAGCTCTCCCCCGCCATGCGGTCGCGCATCTCAACTTGCACCTCGGACACCTTGGTTCCCCGGCGCATGAGGAACGCCAGGGAGTCAGGCTCGGGACCGAGGTCCGTCTCCTGCGCGAAGAGCCTGATCATCGAAGCGTCGAACAGGCGCATGCCCGAGGTGGGGTCCTTGACCGTCCGCCCCGTGGTCAGGCGGATCATGGCCGTGATCAGCGTCGACCCCATCATCCGCGCGGAGAGCGGCTTCTTCTGCGTCTGGAAGCGCGACCCGATGACGATGCTCGCGCCCGACTTCTCCGCCTCCTCCACCATGTGGGGGATGTAGGCGGCCGAATGCTGCCCGTCGGCGTCGAACTGGATCGCGTAGTCGTACCCGTTGCGATAGGCGTACTTCATCCCCGTGCGAAAGCCGCCGGCCAGCCCCATGTTGACGCACAGCGACACGAAGCGGTATCCGCGCTCACGGCATATCGCGGCCGTGGCGTCGCGCGACCCGTCGTCGACGACGACGTAGTCAACCCCCGGCGCGTTGAGGCGCAGGTCCTCAACGGTGGAAACGATGTTCGCCTCCTCGTTGTACGCCGGGACGATAGCGAGTATCTTCTCCCTCACAACCCTGTTCACTTCCCAGATGAAGACGACGAGCCCCAAAAGCCGCGCCTCCAAAATGGCTCCCTCGAGCGCTCACCCCACGCCGAGCCTCGGACTCGCGCCGATGAGCAGCGCTCTTTACACTGGCTTTTCATTATCCGTCAAGCGACACCCCGTGGCAACGAATCTCTTTCCGTCCGATTCCTTGCACAGGACGTTCCAAAACAGTATACTTGGTCATTGTTTTGAACACCCCTTGCATCCGGGAAGGCATGGGCTACCTGAACATGAACCTCTCTGAGAACGAGTTCAAGGTCCTTGCGGCCTTGAACGGCGGCAGCGTCGCCTCGCAGCGCGACCTCGCGGCGGCGGCTGGCGTGTCGCTCGGAACGGCGAACCGCTCCCACCGCGCGCTCGCGGAAGCGGGCCTCGCGGCAGGCTTCGACCTGACGGAGGCCGGGCGCGCGGCGCTTGAGCCCTACCGGGTGGAGAACGCGGTCATCATGGCGGCGGGACTCTCGTCCCGCTTCGCCCCCATCTCCTACGAGAAGCCGAAGGGCCTGCTCAAGGTGCGCGGCGAGGTGCTCGTCGAGCGCCAGATCAAACAGCTGCAGGAAGCCGGCATCACCGACATCACCGTCGTCGTCGGCTACAAGAAGGAGTACTTCTTCTACCTGGAGGACGCCTTCGGCGTGTCGATCGTCGTGAACCCTGAGTACGCGTCGCGCAACAACAACTCGACGCTCAAGGTGGTCGAGCACCTCCTCGGCAACACCTACGTCTGCTCGTCTGACGACTACTTCACCGTAAACCCCTTCGAGCCCTACGTCTGGAAGGCCTACTACGCCGCCGAATACGCCGAGGGGCCGATCAGGGAGTGGTGCCTCAAGACGAGCGCCCGCACGCGCGACCGCATCACCGGCGTGACCGTCGGGGGCTCAGACGCCTGGTACATGATCGGGCACGTCTACTTCGACCGCGCGTTCTCGCGGCGCTTCGTCGAGATCCTCGACGCCGAGTACGACCTGCCCCAGACCGCCGGCAAGCTGTGGGAGGAGCTCTACCTCGACCACGTCAAGGAGCTCGACATGCGCGTGCGCCGCTACGAGCCGGACGTGATCTTCGAGTTCGACTCGCTCGACGAGGTGCGCGCGTTCGACCCGCGCTTCCTCGAGAACCTCGACTCGGAGGTGTTCGACAACATCACGCGCACGCTCGGCTGCGCGAAGTCCGAGATCCACGACGTGTACCCCCTGAAGCAGGGCCTCACCAACCTGTCGTGCCACTTCCGCACGTCAGACGGCGAGTACGTCTACCGCCACCCCGGCATCGGCACCGAGAACCTCGTCGATCGCGCCGCCGAGGTGAAGGCACAGGAAGCCGCGCGTGACCTGGGGCTTGACGGCACGTTCATCTTCGAGGACCCCGTGCGCGGCTGGAAGGTCTCGCGCTTCATCCCCCGCTGCCGCCACCTCGACCCGCACGACGACGCGCAGCTCGCGCGCGCCATGCGCACCGCCGCCCGCCTGCACGCCGCCGACGTGAGCGTCGAGCGCGCCTTCGACTTCTACGCCGAGGGCAAGCGCTACGAGTCCATCCTCCTCGCGCGCGGGAGCATCGACGTGCCCGGCTACCACGAGATGGCCGCCGACGCGCGGCGCGTGAAGGAGCTCGCCGACGCAGACGGCGCGCCTGCATGCCTCACCCACAACGACTTCTTCCACCTCAACTTCCTCATCGACGAGGACGACCGCTTGAGCCTCATCGACTGGGAGTATGCCGGCATGGCCGACTACGCCAGCGACTTCGGCACGTTCACCGTGTGCTGCGAGCTCACCGACGAGGAGGCGCGCCGCGCGCTCGCCCACTACTTCGGACGCGAGCCCACGCCGGCCGAGGTGCGCCACAACTTCGCCTACGTGGCGCTCGCCGGCTGGTGCTGGTACGTGTGGGCGCTCGTGAAGGAAGCCGAGGGCGACTTCGTGGGCGAGTGGCTCTACATCTACTACAACTACGCCAAGCGCTACCTCGGAGAGGTCCTGCGCCTCTACGAGGAGGCCGTCTAGCGAGAAAGCGCGCAGGTGCGGGCGCCCGACGCCTCAACCGAGCGCCCCAGCCGAGCACCCCGGCCGAGCGCGCTCCGCAAACGGTCCCGCAAGCACACCATCGAGAGAATCGAGCACAGCATGGAACAACGCGTCAGGAAACTTCGCGAGGAGCGCAGGAGGCGGTACTTCGTCCGCGGCGTCGCCTTCGCCGTGGCCTCGGGCATCTGCTACGGGCTCTACACCGGGTTCCTCACCCTGGCGGAGACGCAGGGCGTGTGGGGCGAGTGGTTCGCGGGCGGCCCGTGGGGCGGAGGGCGTCCGGCGCTTTCCGCGTTCACCGTCACGTTCGCGCTCGCCGCGCTCGCCGCCGGCGTCAACGACCTGTTCAGCGGCGTGTGGTCGCTCGCCGTCTGCGCGAAGAACCGCCAGCTCGGCGACTTGGCCAAGACCGTGAGGACGAAGCCAGGGCTCATCATGGTGCTCTGCGCGGCGATCGGCGGGCCCTTCGCCACCATCGCCTACATCGTCGGCCTCAACGCGGCCACCGCGGCGGGCAACCCCGGCGTCATCGTGCCCATCGCGGCCCTGAACTGCGCCATCGGCGCCGTCCTGGGGCGCGTCCTGTTCAAGCAGGACCTGAGCGCGCACAAGGTCGCGGGCATCCTCGTCTGCCTGGTCGCCGCCGCGCTGATCGGAGGCACGAGCTTCGCGTCCATGGGCCCCGAGGCGCTCACGGGCTGCCTGTTCGCGTTCCTCGCGGCCTTCGGGTGGGGCTTCGAGGGCTGCGTCGCCGGCTTCGGCACCGTGCTCATCGACTACCGCATCGGGATAGCCATCCGCCAGGCCTCCGCGGGCATCCTCGAGCTCCTCGTCATGTTCCCCCTGCTCGCGGCCATGGGCGGCGAGGCGGGGAGCGTGCTCGACCTGGCGGGGGCCGCCCTCGCGAGCCCGGCCGTCCTGGTCTTCCTCGTGTCCGGCTTCTTCGCCATGCCCGCGTTCTCGTTCTGGTACAAGGGCAACTCCATGTGCGGCACCGCGCTCGGCATGGCGTGCAACGGCATGTACGCGTTCTGGGGGCCGTTCTTCATCTGGGTCATCATGGGCGCGCTCGGCATCGGCGGGATGTCCGAGAGCTACCCGCCCCTCACGCCGGCGCAATGGATAGGAGCCCTCATCATGGTCGCGGGCATCTTCTGCATCGCCGTCAACCCCGCGAAGCTGCTTCGCGCGAGCAAGGAGGAGGAGTAGCCATGGGCAGGGACCTGATGCCGCTGCACTACGCCATCGTCAAGCACTTCGAGGGAGGCGCGGAGGACTGCGCGGAGGGCGTCGTGCACGCGCTCGCGGAGGACTACGGCAGCTACAAGCTCCTGACGCGCCCCGACGTCGAGGAGGCGCTCGCCACCGCCAAGGAGAACGGCCTGCTCGACGAGACGCGCTGCGACCTCGACGAGGGCGGCGAGCTGCGGATCTACTACCGCGTGTCGGACTTCGGCGCCGACATGATGCGCCGCTACCTCGGCAGGTAGCGCGCGAGCGCCCGGCCGTGGCGGCCGGCTTCGCGCGAACGGCGAGCGAATAGCCGGCCTCACGTGGGCACGGGCGATATACAGCAAGGAGCCGGGAGCGTCGCAGGTAGCGAAACGGCAACGGATGCGGGCGCCCTACCCTGACCTTTTCGCACAGCGTTAGAATAACGCTTAGCACAAACGCAGCAAGCCGAAGCTCACCATCCCGAAGCCAGCCATATCGCGGAAAGGACGCCCACATGACCGCCGACCTCGCCAGCAAACTCGCCCCCTTCGGCATCGACTACGCCGACGCCATCGACCGCTACGACGGAAACGCCGCGCTCTACGAGCGTTTGGCCGTGAAGTACCTGAGCGACACGCGCTTCACGAGCCTCGTGGCCGCCCTCGAGGTCGACGACTTCGACGAGGCGTACCGCCAGGCGCACACCTTGAAGGGCGTCGCGGGCAACCTGTCGCTGTCCGACCTCTACCACACGGCGGCCTTCATCTCCGACGCGCTCAAGAACGGCGAGCCCGAGCTGGCGAAGTCACGTCTCCCCCAGCTCGAGCAAGCCCACCGTCAGGCCACGAAGGGCCTCGAGCTGCTCCGCGACAAGGCGCTGTAGGAGTCAAATCGCACGTTTCGCGAACGCTCACCCGTAAAACGCAACGTAAAACACGTCTGTCGATTCGTCAGCAGTCCTCTCACGCAAAGAAATCGCTATCATCAACTTGTGTTTTATTCGTGTAACGAGAGGATTAATGATGAAACAGCGTGCTTCGCTCAGGAAGGTTCTGAGCACAGCATTGGTCTGCGCCGTCAGCGTCACGCTCGTCTTGGGGTGCCCGCTCGCCGCCTTGGGACAAGAAACCGTCGCTCACGACACCAAGGCAGGCCAAGTGAGCGAGAAGCAAGACGAGACCTCCGCAAGCGGACCTGCGAGCAAGTCCGCGAGTCCTGGCAACGAGGCACCCGCTCCTGCAAGCCAAACGATCGATGCAAAGGCCGGCGCCAAGGCGACTGATCAGGGAAATCAGCCCTCCCCCAAGTCCGACAACGCCTCAGACAAGGGCGAGGCGACGGACAAGAGCGCGCCAGCAAGCAGCTCGAGCAGCTCCGCTGAGGCCACCGCGACAGACCAGAAGCCAGCAGGCAGCATCTCCAGCTCTGCCAGCTCCGCCAGCACCTCGTCGGGCGCATCTTCATCTGCTGCAAAAGAGCCTTCTACCCCCCCCCAAGCGCGTGAAGCCGCAAAAGAGCCAGAGACTCAGTCCCGAGCGGCCGACAAGCCAGCCGTAAAGGCGGCCATCACCTACCGCTCGCACATCCAGAACATCGGGTGGGAGTCAAGCTGGAAGAAGGACTCCGAGACAAGCGGCACCTCAGGCAAAAGCCTGCGCATGGAAGCGCTCTGCATAAACTTCACCGACAAGAGCCTCTCCCCCAGCATCGAGTACCGCTCGCATGTCCAGAACATCGGGTGGGAGCAAAGCTGGAAGGCTGGCGGATCCGTCACGGGAACCACCGGCAAGGGCCTTCGCATGGAAGCCCTTCAGATTCGCCTGAAGAATGACCTCGCCAACCGATATGACGTGTACTACCGCGTTCACGTCCAGAACATCGGTTGGATGAACTGGGCTAAGAACGGCTCGCCTGCCGGCAGCGAGGGAAAGTCCCTGCGCATCGAAGCCATTCAGATCAAGCTCATCGAGAAGGGCGCGGCTGCGCCGTCGGGCATCGGCCTCGCGTTCACGCGCTCAACGGGTGACGGGAGCGTCAACTATCGGAGCCACGTCCAGAACGTCGGCTGGCAAGGCTACGTGTCGGACGGCAGAACAGCGGGAACAGTGGGAAGAGGCCTGCGTCTCGAGGCCCTCAACATCAACGTATCCAATGTCGACGGCCTCAGCATAGCCTACAACGCGCATGTCCAGAACGTCGGCTGGCAAGGCTGGAAGAAGAACGGCGAGCAGGCGGGTACCGTGGGTCAATCCTTGCGTGTGGAAGCCCTCGAGATAAAGCTCGAAGGGGCCAATGCCTCAAGCTATGACGTCTACTATCGTGTCCACGCCCAGAACTTCGGCTGGATGGGCTGGGCGAAGAACGGCGAGCCTGCTGGAACCTCAGGCTGCAGCCTGCGCCTCGAAGCGCTGGAGGTCAAGCTCGTCAAGGCGGGAAGCGCAGCCCCTGGCTCAACTGCCACCCCCTATCTCTCGAACGACACCATTAGCACCGGCATAACATGCCAAAGCCTCGTTGAGGGCAGCAGTTCCTGGCTCTCGTGCGGCCTCGGGCAAACAGCCGGCACCACCGGGCAGTCAAAAGCCCTACTCGCCCTGAAGCTCTCAACCTCCGGAAGCATAGCGGGAGGAATCTCCTATTCCACGCATCTGAGCAACGTCGGATGGACGAGTGCCGTCTCAAACGGGGCCGTATCCGGCAAGTCAAGCAAAAGCCATCCCGTAGAAGCCATCAAGATCAGCCTGACGGGTGATCTCGCGAAATGCTACGACGTCTACTATCGAGCCCATGTCGCAAACACGGGATGGCTCGGCTGGGCGAAGAACGGCGCACCTGCCGGATCTACGGGCCTGTCACGCACCATGGAAGCATATCAGGTCAAGCTGGTCGTGAAAGGATCGGCAGCTCCCGGAAAGACGTTGGGAGCCCTTCTCCAGACCCAGTCACTGAGAGGCATAACGTCACTCATCGCATCAGCGGGAAGCGGCCTCTCTACCATTAACACCACCTACAATCTCAACAGCCCCGCTGGGGCGTCCCTCCAGCGAGCCATCAGCCTGATTCGCTCCACGGGCAAAAACGTGGGCTTCGTCATGATCGACCTCACCACAGGCGAAGGCGTTTCCTACAACGCCAACACTGGCTTCTATAGCGCCAGCTCGATCAAGGGGCCCTACGTCGCAGCCGTCAACAAATACCGCGCCGGCAGCGTCGGGGCAAGCGTTCGGAACACCATGTACCAGACGATCACGGTGTCGAGCAATGAGGGCTATGCCTCCCTCAGGACCCAGTTTGGCTCAGGGCCCATGGCCAACCTGCAGAATTACGTCGGCGGCTGCTCGTTCAATCCAAATGACCGATACTGCTACATGACCCCCAAGGACCTCGCCAAGCTCTGGTCTGGATGCTACTGGTACTTCTTCAAGGATACCAACGGAAACTCCTCGTGGTGCAGGAGCCTCTACACCAACCCCTCCATGTCCTTCATTCACGGCTCGCTGGGGAATCGGCACACCACCTATACCAAACCCGGGTGGATCAGCTCAGGATCGTACTATCTCGCGAGAAACGACGCGGGCATCGTCATGGCGGGAAATCGACCCTACGTCCTCGCCGTCATGTCAACCGCCTACGGGCAGGACGCAGCCCTGTCGAACCTCGTACAGGCTATCGACGCTGTCCATTCCGACATGGTCTAGCAACACAGCAACGTAAGCGTCTAAATTCCTGCGTCTTCAGCTTCTAGCCGATAGATGCCACAATCGTTGCAACCTGATGGAAGGAAGTGACGATGACGCCGCAGGAAAGAAGGTCGATGCGCCGCGAGCAGGTGGAGCG
>NZ_JAAVTO010000046.1 GCF_013185065.1 Adlercreutzia sp. ZJ473
CGCTCCACCTGCTCGCGGCGCATCGACCTTCTTTCCTGCGGCGTCATCGTCACTTCCTTCCATCAGGTTGCAACGATTGTGGCATCTATCGGCTAGAAGCTGAAGACGCAGGAATTTAGACGCTTACCAAATGACGAGACAAACCTCAATGTTGACCAGATTGCTGCTCTTGATGCGATGAAAGCCGAACCGGCAGCGACTTATCCGGAAATCGCACAAAGGATCGGCTTTAGCGAAAGCAAGGTGTATCGCATTTCGGACGTCCTTCGGAAGAAAGGCCTTGTCGAAAGAGCGGGCTCTCGAAAAACGGGCACATGGAAGGTGCTGGTGGGCCACATTGGCAGGGCGGGTTGACGCTTACAATATAGCTATAGATTAAAAAGCCCTCGAGGTTTTGCAAAGTCTGCACTACGGGGCCAACATGGCCAGAGGAACAACGAGCACGCCGTCTTCACGTCGATACGCAGCAGAGGCAGCGGTCAGCACCATAAGGAACGACGGGGAGCCCTCATGCCTTTGGTCGATGCGATCCGCCAACTTCTTCAGATGCTTGGCCGCGATGTCAATCTGACTTGCCCCCATCTTTACTTCGACAAGCGCCCACCTGCCATCGTTGAGGTGAATCACCGCATCGGCCTCAAGGTCAGTTTTGTCACGGTAATGAAAGACATTGCCACCAAGCGCATCGGTGTATACGCGAAGATCGCGAACGCACATCGACTCAAAAAGGAGACCGAACGTGTTGAGGTCGTCAAGCAGGCCTTTTGGCGAAACATGCAGAAGAGCTGCCGCAATGGAAGGATCGCAGAAATGGCGCGTAGGGCTTGTGCGCACAGCGGTCTTCGAGCGAAGGCGGGGATTCCAAGCCGTCAGGTCTTCAGTGACGCATGCCCGCGAAAGGGCATCCACGTAGTCGGCAATCGTCACATCCGCCGGTCGATAGCCCTGCACGTCTGCCGCAATGGTCGTGAGGGCCGCTTCCGTTGAAACATGCCGTGCGTACGAGCGCATTATCGACCTCATCCATGTTGCATTACGTTTTACGCCATCCATTTCCTCAATATCGGAATCAAGCAGCTCTTCGACGTAGTCCGATGCCATCGAAAGAGCTATTTCCTCATCCTTTTCGGTAACAGCCTCTGGCCATCCCCCGCGACACAGGGCAAAAGCAATGTCATCGACGCTGAAATCAACAAGCCCGGATACATCGCTTGCACCTTCGAACAATGACGCAAGGGAGACATCGCCCGATGATTCGCCTGATTCGTATAGAGACATGGTGCGCATGGAAAATCGCGCGATGCGCCCGACGCCAGAATGCGCAGGCCTTTCCTTCGGCGTAGCTGAGCCCGTCAGGATGAACCGGCCCCTTCCGCGGCCCCTGTCTATGGCGAAGCGGACAGCGTCCCACAACTGCGGTGCCATTTGCCATTCGTCAATAAGCCTCGGCTCCTCTCCCTCGAGAAGAGCCGACGGTTTCACGTCAGCCAAAGAAAGCAGAGCTGCGCTTTTGTCGGGATCCTGCAGAAACACCTGGCTTTTTGATTGCCTTTCAGCAGTTGCTGTCTTGCCGCACCACTTGGGGCCTTTTACCTGCACGGCTCCCGACGATTTTAGGTAACGAGCAAGCACAGCATCGGCAACACGTGGCAAGTAGCCATCCTCTGGCATGGCGAAGAAGCGCTGAGTCATGATAGCTCCGATCACTCAGATTATTTGGCTACAAGCCATTATACTGCGGCTCTTTAAGAGTTGGACTATTTTCATCTTAGGAGTTGGACCGTTTTCATTTGTGTAGTTGGACTGTTTTCATTTACGTAGTTGGACCGTTTTCGTCTTAGCGATTGATTCGGTTAACAATTGCTTGCGCTGCAATAAAAATCGCGACCACCTAGGGCGAGTCCAGTCGCATAAAGAGCCTCATCAGTTGGAGAGAAAACATTGAAGATAACGATCATATCCGACTCTTCTTCACTCAGCCAATTCTTAACTGCATTGATAGCAATTCCCGCCGCCGCTTCCTTCGGAAAGCCGAAGACCCCTGTGCTTATACAACAAAAAGCAATGGTTTCACACCCAAGATCCGCTGCTGCATTCAAGCAAGCTGTGTAGCAATTGGAAAGAAGCGCCCGAGCCTGTGGCGTGGCCTCTCCTTCTACGATAGGCCCTACGGTATGAATGATGCGTTTGCTCGGGAGATTGTAGGCCTCTGTCACTTTAGCCATACCAGTCGGCTCGGGGAATCCCTGTGCCTCCATCAGGCGTTGACACTCTAAACGCAGTTGAACACCCGCAAAGGTGTGGATGGCGTTGTCTATGCAATGATGCCCAGGCACGAAGCATCCAAGCATCTGGGAGTTAGCAGCGTTCACGATAACATCAGTGGCAAGCGTAGTGATGTCGCCGCGCCAGAGCCGGATGCGACCGTCATCTCCAACCGCTTCTGTCCCATCAGGCGATGTGGTGCCGCGACTTTCAATGATGCCGCTCAGCAGTTCGTCTTGCATTCGCAGGAACTCATCACTTGCAGGGATCGGTGGACGTACGTTAACCAACGCGCGGAAAAGACGCCATTGCTCATCGACCCCCTCGGGAACTTCGGGCATCTCGCCGCGCTCGACGAGCAGCATTTCGACGAGCGCCGGTAAGTTCCTGGTCGCGGGAGTCTCAGAGAGCGCTACCTCCAAGGATCTCGTCATCGGATTGCCCCTTCCTCTTGCGAGGCGACCAGACTCGCCAGCACCTCGTTGATGTCGCCGTCGATGCAAATCGAGCGGTCCTCTATTTGAGCGGGCACCATGACGTCCCCCATGTTCACGCACGCATAGACCGCATCAGCATTTCGCGCCGTCATCTGCCAGAACGGGTACTTGATGATGACGGGGGTGTTGAAGCCGACGCCCAGCTCTAGGAACAGGATATTGTTGCCGGGTTCAGCATGCGCTCCCAGATACTCACGATAGCGGTCGTTTGCTGTGTGCCAGCCTTCGTCCTCAACGAAGCTTCCATCTACGCGGAGGTTGGTGGTGGCAGGCGCTCCGCACTCGGGACAGGTCGGAATGAGGTCGCTCGGGATAGCAGTCTTGAGATCTTCGGCATCCGGAAGGACGAGGGTGCCGTCATTCTCTATCGCGAAACCCTCGGATTCGACCATGGCGCGCACCTGGTCATAGTTGTCCCAGGTCTTCTGGCAGCACGGACGCGAGCATTGGAACAGCCCGTAATCGCCTTGGGTGTAGAAGAGCATCTCTTTGTCGAATCCCGCTTTCTGAAAGCAATGATCCACGTTGGTCGTGAGGACGAAGTGGTCCTTGGGACCAGCCAGCTGCAGCAGAAGACCGTAGGTGTCCTTCGGCATAGACATGTAGCGGTTCACCCAGATGTGTCGGCACCAGTACCCCCAGAAGTCCTCCGGGGTGGGATGTTGGTAGAACCCAGCCGAGTACATATCCGCCAGCCCATACTTGGCAATAAGATCACCGAAGTAGCGCTCGAATCTCTCCCCGGAATAGGTGAGCCCAGCGGCGGTAGACAGGCCAGATCCTGCACCTATAATAACGCTGTTGCACTGTTTCAGAGCATGGGCCAGCCTCTTGATTCCCTTTTCTATGGGCATGCTCATACTGCCTTCTTTTCTCGTCTCTTGCGCACGGCATCGGCAGGACAAACCTCTTGGCAGATACCGCAGCGTATACAGTGTTTCTGGTCTATCACGAAGGGCGAACCAGGCGCGATGCACCCCTCCGGGCAATCCCTTTGGCAGATGCCGCACTCGATGCAGTCATCACCGATGAAGAAGGTACCCGTCTTTCCTGCAAGGCCGCCCCCCAGCTCGAAGTCTTCCCTGAATATCGGCTTCTGCCCAAGGTCGAAGTATTCCCCTTCGCCGTTCTCGATGCAGAATACGTCACAGATATAGCGTGCATCATCCGGATAGACGACCTCCATACCGGGGTTCAGCTCGAAGAACGCGTCCACGAATTCGTGCTGGAGACCCTCGGGTATGCGCTCCACTTGCCCGCGCAGGCGGCATGTGCGGTAATCTGGCGTCTGGCCCACGATGGCGACGAACCTCTCGCGCATCACGTCTTCGTGGAAGGCCTTGCCTCGTGGCGAGAGAAAATACAGGCGCTCCCCATCGGTCGCCATCACGTCTATGACCCGCACGCTTGGAAGCCCGTCTTCGCCTATCGTTGCGAAGGCCGTGTCGCGTATGGCACGCAGGAATCGGAGGCACCAACGGACGTCCACATCATCGAGCGAGGGGATTTCCGTCTTGCTAAGCCCCTCGCATGAGCGCAAGCATGCGAAGTCGCTATCTCTTATGGCTTCGAATCGCTCCATTTAGCACCTTTCGCATATGCAGGTCGGGATCGCGCACGCGACCCCGATGGTTTAGGCAGATTGTAATCGTAGGCCAAGGACTAGAACTTGCCGTTGTCGTTTTGCCAGTCGGCCTTGTCGGCAATGGTCTCCATGATGTCCCAATGCTCGGCAATCTTACCAGCCTCGACGCGCCACAGGTCATAATAGGAGGTAGGAGCGCCACCGAAGGTTCCCTCGCTCACCGCGAGGACGAAGTTCCCGTCTGCGAGCACCTGGTGCACGTTGTCATAGACCATACTGATCCCCTGCTCGGCCATGGCGCCGAGTGCGGCATTGAGGCCGGAGAGCCCGTCGGCGATGGCTGTGTTGTGCTGAATGTAGGTGTCCCCATCGAAGCACTCAGGGGTCTTATCGAGGTTATTGCCCTGCATGACGTCATAGAGGAATGCCTTCACGACTTCCCGATTCTCCTCGGTCTTGTTCTTCTCGGCCGCCTCCGTTGGACCATCGGTTTGCGTGTGACCCGAGGGGTTCGGCGCTGCCTTGTCAGCTAGATTGTCCCAGTGCTCGGCAATCTTGCCGTCCACATCGAAGCGGAAGATATCGAAAGCGACCTGCTCGCCAGCACCTGCGAAGTTGTAGATGCTCTGCATGAAGACCTTGTCGCCATCCTCGAATGCGCGGACGGTCTCTACCGTGGTCGGCGCTGGGGCGGAAGCAAGGTACTCGACGCTTCCGATGAACGCATTGCGACCGGTTCCGTATGCGAGGTTGTGCTGGATGTACTCTTCCGCGAGCAGGCCTGCCGCAGCTTGCACATCGCCGTTTGCGAACGTGTTGATAAGTGCCTTTGCCTTTTCGATGTTGGAAGCCATTGTCTTGTCCTTTCACTTGATGGCGTTGCCATTTGTCGTTTCAAGCTGATACCATTGTGCGCATAGTGGTTACTAATGGTAAGAAGGCACTTTGATGTGCTATAGGAACCTTTAGGTAACCATTGGGCTTATACAGGCGTTTTACGAGGTAATGAAATGACAGCTAGGATGATAGACGAGCTCCCGGCATGTCCCGTGGAGACGACGCTGCTCCTCATAGGCAACAAATGGCAGGTACTGATTCTGCGAGATTTGGTGCTCAATGGCACAATGCGCTTCAAGGAGCTCCAGCGCTCCATCGGAAGCATCTCCCAAAAGGTGCTCACCTCAAACCTGCGCGCCATGGAAGAGAGCGGAATCGTGCATCGCGAGGTCTTTGCAGAGGTTCCTCCCCGTGTGGAGTACTCGCTAACCGAACTCGGACTCACCTTGAAGAGCGTGCTCGATGCACTATGGGATTGGGGCCTCAGCTACCAAGAGAGAGTAAAACGTTCCCACTCGGAGAGGCGTTAGAAGCGCGATCCCTCTCGCTCATTAAGAGAACCATTGGGTGAGATCGCTTCATAAACAACGGCGGGTATACCTAGATCTTCCACTCTCTCTGCTCCAGTTGATTCCAGAAGACGATGGAGCTGTGCGATCTGCGGGGCGAGCACGTCGGACACTTCGCAAGCCCATAAAAGAACCGATGCATCAACGAGCTCACCGGCTATCTGCACGAGCACGGTCTCTCCGTCCACTGTGACGCGGTTGAGCCTCTGCATGTCCTCCGCGTCGGCGAGGAGGAAGCTCCAGCCGTCGCGCCTTCGAGCCACGGGAAGGCCCTTCGGTCCGATCTCGTCCTTATAGGCCTGGGCTGCCTCGTAGTAGTAGGAGCAGAGCCACAGGCTCTCGCCGTTCACGTCAGAGAGGTCGAGCGTGTAGTTCGTGAGCAGGTTTCCCAGCTGCGGTATGCCGTCGGTCATGCGGTCGGAAAGCGTCATGCCGGTATCTGCGGCGAGGCGCTTGGCTCGCTCAATCTCACCTTCCGACATGCGCACGTGGATCTGTTTGGGATGGCGCTCCATCGCGCAGGCTTTGCCCCCTTCTGAGCTTGACTAATGCCCTGCGCGGTTCGGAGCTCGTTGATTCGTCTCGCTATGAGAGCATCGGCCTCCGGCATCAGCTAGACTGGCATCTCCGGTTTCTTTCCTGGAGCCGTTCCCAGGATTGCTCCTCCGATGATGAGCACCCCGCCAACTGCTTCCCATAGGCCCATAGGCTCGCCCAAGAACATCAGAGCGCAGACGACCGCCGAAAGCGGCTCCAGGTAGCCGAGGATGGCAACCGTCTGCGCGCTAAGCCCCTCGAACGAGGAGAAATACAGAAAGCAGCCGAGCCCCGTGTTCACCACGCCGAGCACCGCGACCCACGCCCACGACGCGGCCGGCACGGCGAACGGCAGACATCCACCCGCAGAAGAACCCCCACAGCGATCCCGCCCCCTCGACGGACCCCCAGTTCAGCGCCAGCGCCCCCGCGAGCACGACGGCGAAGGAGAGGAGGATGCGACCCGTGAGCCTTTCCTTGAAGACCACGGGGGACAGCGCCAGCACCATGATCGGCGCGCAGTAGTAGGCAAGCGAGGAGACGGCCACTCCCACTGTCTGGTAGGCCTCGTACAGGAAGAGCCAGCTGAGTCCCATGGACCCCCGGAAGCCGTCACGAGGACGGCGTTCCTCGCGCCGCCGAAGTTCGGCGCAAGGCGCCTCACGACGAACACAGCCCCGAGGAACAGGGAGCCTATGAGGGTTCTCAGGACGACGATGTCACAGCTGGGAAGAAGGATGTGCGCGGCCATGACCCCGTTGCTCCCGAAGAGGACGAGCTTCTGCTCGGAGACTACTCGGACATCGAACGATAGCTCAGAGAGGGAAGGGTGGACTGCGGCTTCCTGCGGGCCCCGCATGCACGCGGGATCGACTCCGTGCCCTACGAGACCGACGAGCTGATGGCGGTCCTGCCCGAGGGGCACCCGCTCTCGCGTCTCGACGCCGTTCCCTTGGAGGCGTTTTCCGACGAGCCGTTCCTGGCGCTGGAGCACGGGGCTGACACCGAGGTCGCGGAGCTTTTCGAGAAGGCTGATGCACTTCCGGACGTGGCACTCACGACGTGGGACGACTATGCGATCATGGCCATGGTGGAGAAGGGCCTCGGCTTGGCGGTGCTGCCGAGCCTCATCCTCCAGCGCGTGCCCTATCGGCTCGCGTTCAGGCCGCTTGCGCCCCGCGCGTACCGCGACCTCGTGTTCGCGACAAAGGCCGGCGGTCAGCCCTCTCTCGCGGTAAGGCGATTCCGCGAACTCCTTCTATGAAAAGGCCCTCTGACCTGCTGGTCGGAGGGCTGCATCCCCGCAGAGGGGCCAGGAAGTCTTAGGCGGCCTCCGGGAGGGCTTGCGAGGCTGCACTGGTTGGAATGTCGCCTGCAACACGCGGTTGACGATCTTCAACGACTTCTCCGAGCGCATTTATGTGGTGGCGAATCATCGCACGGTTGCCTCCCATGAGAAGCATCGAGATGCTGTCGAAACGGATGGCGACGTCCACTGCTCGATGCGACGATGTCATGCGAATGGGAACACATGGTATCGGGACGGTGCGCCAGACGGTAAAATGGTGCGAACCAGAAAGGTCGCTACATGGATCTAGCCAAGCTCGAAACCTATAAGGAGAGTAACCGCCTCGAAGCCAAAGCGGCCCAAGGCGGCTTGCCGAAGAGCGTCTGGGAGACGATCTCCGCCTTCGCCAACACGGAGGGCGGGATCATCGTGCTCGGAGCAGAAGAGCGCAAGGACGGCACCTTGGAAATCATTGGACTTGGCGATGCCGACAAGATGCTCGCCGACTTCTGGAACACCGCCCACAGCACCGACAAGCTATCATGTTGCGTAATGTTTGACAGGGATGCCAGCATCGAGAACGTCGATGGCAAAGAGCTGATCGTCGTAGAGGTGCCGCGCGCTGACCGACGCTTGAGACCGATCTACGTGAACGGCAACCCCGTCACGGGGACATACAGGCGCGACCACAAGGGCGACTACCGCTGCGCCCAGAACGAGATCCAGGCGATGTACCGGGACGCATCGGACGAGTCCGTCGACACCCGCATACATGAGAACCTGACTGTAGGCGACCTGTCTGCGGAGACCATCGGCTCGTACCGCAGAAGCTACGAGCTGCACCACAACGCCCATGCGTGGGCCGACTTGCCCGACGAGGAGTTTCTTTGCCGGATAGGCGCTGCGAAAGCTGGCGACGATGGGAAGATCCACCCGACAAGCGCGGGCTTGCTCATGTTCGGCGAGGAGTGGCGCATCATGGCGGAGTTCCCGCATTACTTTCTGGACTACCGCCAGGAGCTTGGGACGGACGAGAGGTGGCAGGGCCGAATCACCTCGCAGGACGACAGCTGGTCGGGAAACGTGTTCGACTTCTACCGGCGCGTCTTCAACAACATGAAGCAGGCCATCAACGTGCCCTTCAAGCTCGACGAGAACAGCCAGCGCGTAGACGAGACAGAGGCGCACGACGCCCTGCGCGAGGCCATTGCGAACTGCCTCACGAACGCGGACTACAACGAGCGTCGCGGTGTTGTCTTCCTATGGAAGGAGGACGGTCTGCACTTCTCGAATCCGGGCGGCTTTCGCGTCGGCATCGAGGACGCCTACATCGGCGGCAATTCAGATCCGCGCAACGAGACGATGATGAAGATGTTCACGCTCATCAACATCGGCGAGCGTGCCGGGGGCGGCATTCCCGACATGGTGAAGAAGTGGACGTCCGCAGGTTACGGAAAACCGATGCTTAGTGAACAGGTGAATCCCGAAAGGTCGAGTTTTTTCCTGCCGCTGGAAGCAGACAAAGACCCCGATAACTTCGAGCACGCTGAGAGCACGAATTCGAACTCTTTGACACACGGTGAAGTGTCGACGTTGCTCCCGGATTCAGATACTCAATTGAGCGATAACGAGCGTATAGCTTTTCGGTTAGCAATCGAGCAAGGTCGTGTTACCACGGCGATGCTATCTGAAAATGCCGGTGTATCAAAGCTCACTGCCAATCGCACTTTAAAGCATTTGGCTGACATAGAGGTTTTGACTTGGCGAGGAAGAAACAAAACCGATCCTTCTCAATATTACGAAATATCTGAAAAGCTGCTCGGTTAAGAGCTGTTAAGAGCTGTTAAGAGCTGTTAAGAGCAGTCCCAAGAGGTCTTACGTGGAACAGCAGCAAAGACGATTGGCGAGCAAATAACAGGCTGGCTTAGCCGGCAACCAAAATGGTTCTCATTTGCTTTGCATGCCTCAGCCGTGGACGAAATGACAAGTCAAATCGTTGAAGGAATTGCCAGAAAAGCATGCCAGGAGAATGGCCTGTAAGTATCTTTTGAGGACGATGGCTCATTGCTGAAAGAGCTCACTGAAGAAGACTTGCTATCGCTTAAGTCTTCCGAAAGAACAATTGTCTTGGACTCGGTGACAGCGAATAAGGGAGTAAACGCTCTGATGGATGATGCTGAATTAAAACTTGAGCACAACAGAATTACCGTCGTGTACGGGGAGAACGGTTCGGGGAAATCTGGGTTCAGCTGCCGTCCAGAGGACGCGCACAGGTGACAGGGTGACTTTGCGACTCGCGGGTATTATTGCACCGGTACGAATCATCCCGAAAGGAGCGCTTTCTCTCAGAGCGAAGTGGTGCGCCGACTTCTCGAACACACCACTTCTGACCCGTGAAAGCGTTGTTTCTTGGATTGGAGTGAATTTTAGTGGTTTGCCGCCCGACTTACTCCCATTTGAAGAAGCGGACGGCGATGAGCGAGCACGCCGCTGTCACCAAGACGAGGACGATCATCTGGGGCAACAGGGACTCGACGCCGATCCCGACCCCGAGAAACGAGCTTTTCATCAACTGCATCCCCTGGGTGAGCGGAAAGAACCGCACGACGCCCTGCACCTGCTCGGGCATAACCTCGAAGGGAAGGGTCGCCCCCGAGAAGATGAGCATGGGGAAGTAGAGCACGCAGGCCCACACGCTCGCCCTCTTGGCGTTCTTGGCAAGGCCCCCGACCATCATCCCGATGCTCAGGGTGGAAGTCACGGTGAGCAGCCAGCTCAGGAGGAAGAGCGGAAGGGATCCTTGGAACCTCGCTCCCCAGAACGCGCTCACGACGGCGAAGATGGTGACGGCCGACACCAGGGCGTAGAGCCCGTAGATCGCCAACTCCACGAAGAGGATGATTGACGGGGTGGCGGGCGTCACCTTGAAGCGCTTGAGGATCTTGCGCTCCCGGTAATCGGATACAACCAACGGAAGGCCCATGAGGCCGCCGGCGCAGATGGATATGGTGCAGAGGGCCCCGAACGACTGCTCGATGAAGGAAAACGACGCCCCCTCGAAGGCAGCGGCGGTTCCGTAGACGAACCCCTGGATGACCAGCACAGCCAGAGGCAGGATGATGGCGAAGATGACCATGTTCATGTTTCTGACGCTCAGCTTCAGCTCGTTGCGGAAAAGGGTTGCGAACGCTTTCATCGAAGGCCTCCCATCTCACCGGAAAGGGCGAGGTAGGCCTCTTCCAGGTTGTCTTTGCCTGCTGTGGCCTTGGCTTTTTCGGGCGAGCCCCTGAAGACGATGCGGCCCTTGCTCAGGATGCAGATCTCATCGCAAATCGCCTCCACCTCGTCCATGAAGTGCGAGACGATGAACAACGTCATGCCCCCTGCCTTCAATTCGTTCAGGACTTTCCAGATCGAGCGCCGCATAGCCGGGTCGAGCCCCGTGGTGAGCTCGTCGAGGAACACGACTTCAGGATTGGGCAGAAGTGACAAAGCGATGAAGAGTCGTTGGCGTTGGCCGCCTGACAGCGCCCTGACCGCCGAGTCGGCCTTGTCGCCGATTCCCAACCGGGCGCAGAGAGCGCGCCAATCCGCAGGTCGGTCGTAGAGGCAGGCGAACTCCTCGCAAAGCTCCGACACCTTAATCTCCGGCTGGTACTCGCAGTCCTGGAACTGCACACCGCATCTTCGAAAGAGCTTTCTTCTGTCGCGCCGGGGGTCCATCTGCAAGACCTCGACCTTGCCGCTGTCGGGGCGTTTCGTCCCCACGATGCACTCGGCGACGGTGCTCTTCCCCGATCCGTTCGGACCCAACAACCCGAAGGCGCTTCCGGCTGAGACGGACAAGCTGACGTCTCGGACGGCCCTTACGGACCCGTACGACTTGCTGAGACCGCTGACGACGATCACTTCTCTCATCGATCCTCCTTGCTCTCGCGTTTCGATGTGCAGGAGACGATAGAGGAGACGGCGGGCCTGGTGGCAAAGTGGAGGGTTCAGCGGATTCCTCTCAGCTCTCCGATGAGGTCGATAACGGTGTTCGCATTCTTTTCCGCCAGCTTGAGGGAGGTGAGGAGCCTGTCGCAGGCAGTCACGATATCGTCATCATGAGGAGGGGTGTCGAGGGTGAGGGCGATTCCCTCCCTTCCGGCGTGTGGGAGGGTCCGCAGCATGCGAAGTATGGAGTTGAGCGAGTAGTTCGCGCATCTGAGCGTCCGGATGATCTTCAGGATCCTCATGTCCTCCCCGGAGTAAACGCGGTACCCGTTCGCCTGCCGCTTCACCGCGAGAAGCCCGTTGAGCTCCCAGTTCCTCAGCGTGTCGATGGTCACGCCCAGCGAACGCGCGGCTTCGCCCCTCTTCATCAGGGCGCTCGTGGGCGGAGGCTCCTCTTGGATGAGCCGACCCACGATGTCGATGGCCTCAACGGCATTCGCACGCTCTCTTCGGACGTCGGCGAGGAGGCTCTCGGCGAGCGAGAGAGCCTCCTCGTAGCGTCCCTGGGCGCTCAGCTTCACCACGTTGAGCATCTTCTTGCGCATCCCGGCCTGAAGGACTTCGATTTCGAGGGCGGCGCGCACGAGCTTGATCTGGCAGACGTGGACGTCCGTGAACACCCGGTACCCGTTGGGCTCCCTCTCGGCCGTCGGGATGAAGCCCCACTGCTCGTACAGGCGCACAGTGTTGACGTGAACGCCCGCGATGCGTGCAATCTGCGACGTCCGATATGTCGCCACAGCTCTCCTCTCCGGCCACAGCCCCCTCTCCATGGCCATGATAATCGGAATCTGAACCCTGGTGACTATGTGGAGGGTTTGCAGGTGCGAAAACGGGAGAGAGGAAGAGGCGGAAGCGAAACGGCAGCCCGCGCTGCTCGATGCGGCAAACGTCATGCAAGCGGAAACGCAGGGTATCGAAGCGACATGCTGAGTTGCAGAACGATCACGTAAGCATCTGAGTGAGGACTCAGCAAAACAGGGTTACTTAACTGACGCTTTCCTTACATAACTTTTACACTCCCTTGCAAAAGAGCAGACAGTAGCGCCTTATTCTTTTGACTATATTTACAAATGTGCGCGATGAGCAGGATAAGCGTGACCTCGCCTACGTTGGGCGCGCCGCGTATATGCGATATCGGCTGCGTGGAAGGCGGAGGAGTTGGAGAACGCGTTCGAGACGCTCTTGGGGCTTTTGGGCGGGCTTGCCCTGTTCCTGTTCGGCATGAACCTTATGAGCGAGCGCTTGCAGAAGGTCGCAGGCGAGAGGATGCGCAACATCCTGAGGCTCATGACGAAGAATCCGGTGCTCGGCGTGCTGGCGGGCGCATTGGCGACGGCGGTGCTGCAAAGCTCGTCGGCCACCACGGTGATGACCATCGGGTTCGTGAGCGCGGGCCTCATGGGCCTGCCCCAGGCCATATCCATCATCTTGGGGGCGAACATCGGCACCACCATGACGGCGCAGATCATCGCGTTCAAGATCAGCGACTACATCTTCCTGTTCGTCTTTCTGGGATTCATCCTGTCGTTTGCGGGACGCCGCGAGCGCGTCAAGGACATCGGCCTCACCATATTCGCGTTCGGCGTGCTGTTCTTGGGCATCGACACCATGGGCGCCGCCATGAAGCCCTTGGCCTCAAGCCCCGTCTTCACGCAGATGATCGCGCAGGTGGCCGACATACCGGTGCTGGGGGTGCTGGTGGGCACGCTGATGACGCTGGTGGTGCAGAGCTCGTCGGCCACCATCGCGGTGCTGCAGAACTTCGCCTCGCAGCCGGGTCCCGACGGAGTCAGCAGCATCCTGGGGCTCCAGGGGACCATCCCCATTCTGCTGGGCGACAACATCGGCACCACCATCACGGCGCTTCTGGCCAGCATCGGGCAGTCGCGCTCGGCCAAGCGCGTGGCGCTGTCGCACTGCATCTTCAACATCTCGGGCGCGCTTCTGTTCATATGGTTCATACCCGCGTTCGCCCAGTTCGTGCAGATGATCTCGCCCGCAGGCCCCGAGGTCGACGTCATATCGCGCCAGATCGCCAACGCGCACACGTGCTTCAACGTGGCCATGACCCTCATATGGCTGCCGCTCATTCCGCTTATGGTGAAGATAGTGATGACGGTGCTGCCCGATGCGCGAGCGAGCGCGGGCAAGGAAGACCGCGGCTTGCGCGAGCCGGTGTTCCTCGACCAGAAGATGATCGCGCAGCCCGCCGCAGCCATGCAGATGATCGCCCAGGAGATTCTGCGGTTCGGGCATGCGTCGAGCGACATGCTGGAGAGCTTGACGACCGCTTTGCACGAGGGCAGCACAAGCGGCTTGGAGCAGGTGATCGCGCGCGCCGACGACGCGCATGCGCTTAACAAGCGCATCACGCAGTACCAGTCCGCGATGTTCTCCACGGGCGTGCTCACCGAGGAGCAGGCCACCTTGGCAGCAGGCCTCATGCACGTGCAGAACGAGGTGTCGCGCGTTGACGATCTTGCGCGGGGGGTGGCAAGCAATCTCAAGGAGAACCGCTACAGCCCGTCGGCGCAGAAGGACCTCAACGACAGCCTGGACACGGTGCACGAGATGCTCGCCTGCAGCGTGACCGCGCTGCAGAACGGCGACACGCAGGTGGTCGGGCACGTTCGCCAGATGCACGAGAAGGTGTTCAACACCGGCATCGACCTGCGCAAAGACCACATGCGCCGCGTGGCCCAGGGAGAATGCGCCCCGGATCTTACCGAGCAGTTCAACGACGTGCTGCTCATGATCGGCCGCATGGGGGACGCGTGCTCGAACATCGCCGAAGCGGTGGCGGGCTCGGTGGACTTCCGCTACCTCATCGTGGTGGACGACGACCAGATCGCGCCTTCCGACGCGTCGAGCGGCAATTCCCCGCAGCCAGCGTCCAGCCCTCTTCCCTAGGCCCTCGCCAAGCTGCGTCCAAGTTGGCAGCGCAGGCCTCCGCGACGCAGCGGACGGCAGGCGAGCCCGGGCGTGCGCTGGGATAGACGTGCGCTGGGAGGAAGCCAGGTTACTTGGCTGAAGAGCATTGGCAGATACCCGTCGCTCTGCTATACTAACAAATGTTAGTTAGTAAAGAATGTGCAGGTTGCGACAAGGGAGGGGACCATGCCGAAAGCAGGCGGAGACGCGCGGGAGCGCATACTGGACGAGGCTCTCGTGCTGTTCAGCCAGAAGGGGTACGCGGCGACGACCGTTCGCGACATAGCGAGCACCGTGGGCGTCAAGGCCGCGTCGCTCTACAACCACTTCGGCGGGAAGCAGGAGATCTTCGACGCGTTGATAGAGCGCGAGGCGGCGTACGTCGAGCAGCGCGTGCGCAACGCCGGGGCCATCGCCAGGCCGGATGAGGACCCGCGTGCCTACTCGGAGGCCAAGGGGGCCTCCCTCGCGAAGCTGGTCTGGGACAGCTACGCGCCGTTCTTCGAAGACGACCGGGTGCGGCTCTTCCGGCGCATGCTCGCGATCAGCCGCTACGGAGACGCGCGGTGCGCCGAGCTTTACCGAGCGGTTTTCGTCAGGCGCCCGGTCGAGCTGCAGGAGGCGATCTTCGCGCACCTGGTGGATGCGGGGGTCTTCGATCCGTGCGACGCGCGGCTTGCCGCCGAGCAGTTCCACGGCCCCATGCTCATGGCCATCGACTCCGAGATGGGCGCAGGCGATGCCGAGGAGTTTTGCAAGAGGCACCTGTCCGCGTTCAACGCGGCGCACGAGCGGAAGGGAAGGTAGATGGACAAGGTGGCGCGCGGGTTCGCGCTTTTCATGAACTGGTTCAACGGGGTGTGTGCGCTTGTGTGCGGGCTTTGGATGATGGCGAGCGCGCTGTGGGCCCTCCCGCTTTCGTGGAACGACTGGATGCCGGTGTCGCTGCTCGACCCGCTTCCGCTGCCGGACTTCATGAAGTGCGACTTTCTGTGGCCGGGGCTCGCCCTTGCCCTGGTGAACGGCGTGCCGAACGTCGTTGCGCTCGTGCTGCGGTTTCGCGGCGACCTCAGGGCGTCCTACGCCTGGGGCTGCGCTGCGGGTGCGCTGCTGATCGCGTGGACCGCCTTCGAGATGGCGTTCATCCCCAACGGGCTGTCCGTGTTCTACCTGGCGCTGGGTGTCATGCAGCTGGCCGCGAGCGCTCGCGCGACAACGCTGACCCCTGCGAAGAGGACGCGCGGGCTTCCCTGAAACACCGTTATGCTGTCATTGTCGTCGAGCAAATCAAGGGGACGCGGCTTCTTCGCTACGGCCCCTTCGCGTACAGCCTCTCAGGGGAAAGGGGCATCGCGCTTTCGCGGCGGGCGAGCGCAGCCATCGACTGGATGAGCGATGCCGATTTGCTCGAGGGCCTGCGGAACATCATGCGCAATCAGACGGCGCTCCCGCATGTCCCCTATTCGACGCCCCTCCCCCCGCGACTTCCCGCAAAATAGAGCAGCCATCTCGCAACAAGCTGACTATACTGGGAACAGTGCGCTTCTGCGCCCTGCAAAGCGCATGTTATGACCGCGCTTTGGGTGCGCCGAGTTCGCCAGAAAGAGGAGGGGGCATACGTGAGAACGCTGAGGCAGATCCTGCGCAGGTACGTGATCGCCCTCTCCGTCATCTCCATCGTCGTCATACTGGGCGTCACCATCTGCCTCCAAGTCAGAAGCGAGCAGCGGCACGCCTACGACATCGCCACGCAAACCCTCTCCCAGATCGGGCAGGTCCTCAACGAGAACGACCACGCGATCGCCGAAGCGAACGAGGCGTACCGTCAGGAGTGCCTGAACAACGCCTCCGTCATCGCACGCGTCATCGAAGGCGACCCCGACGTCATCAACAGCGTCAGCAGCATGAAGGACCTCGCGTTCATCTCCGGCGTCGACGAGATCCACATCTTCGACGACACCGGGCGCATCTTCGCGGGCACACACCCGCAATACTACGGCTACACGTTCGACTCCGGCGAGCAGATGGGCTTCTTCAAGCCGATGCTCGAGGACAAGTCGCTGCAGCTCGTCCAGGAGATCACCCCGAACACCGCCGAAGGCAGGATGATGCAGTACTCCGCCCTCTGGAGCCGAAGCGGCGACATCATCGTGCAAGTGGGCATGGAGCCGACCAGGATCATGGAGGACATGGAGAAGACCGAGCTGTCCTACCTCTTCTCCCTGTTCCGCGTGAACCCCGAGGCCAGCTACTTCGCCATCGACGTCACAAGCGGCCGGATCATCGGATCGACGAACGAGAGCGACATCGGACACCCGGCAAGCGACGTGGGCTTGGACATCAACGACGTCGAGAGCAAGCCGGACGGATTCTCCGCCACCGTCAACGGGCGCCGGTCGTTCTGCGTCTTCCAGCAGGTCGACGACGCCTACCTCGGCCGCACCGTGTCGAACGCCGACTTGTACCACCGCATCCCCGAGATCACTTTTTCGCTCTTCCTCTGCCTCACGCTCGTGGTGGGCGTCCTGTCGGCTGCCATCTCGTTCTGCATAAACCGATTCGTGGTCGAGAAGATCAACGACATCAACCGGGAGCTTGGCCACATCACCCTCGGCAACCTCACCGAGACGGTCGACGTGCGCAGCAGCCGCGAGTTCTCCGAACTCACCAACCACCTCAACGCCATGATCAAGTCGCTTCTGAACAACAGCAAGAAGATGTCGTACGTCCTCGCCAAGACGAGCCTGCTCATCGGCGTATACGAGCACAACGAGAACAGAAGCCAGGTCGTGTGCTCCGGCTACCTGCCCGAGGTCCTCAACCTCACCGAGGAGCAGCTCGCCGAGCTCGCCTCTGACTTCGACCGGTTCGAGCAGTTCATCGACGGCATCCGCGCGAATCCCGTGCCGGGCGAGGAGAGCATCTTCCTCCTGTCGGGCGAAGACGGTCGACAGCCGGGCAAGTACCTGAAGCTCGGGGAGACGGTCGAGAGCAACAGCGTGTTCGGCGTGGTGATCGACGTGACCGAGGCCGTCACGCGCCGCAAGCAGATCGAGCGCGAGCGAGATCGCGACCCCCTGACCGGGCTGTACAACCGCCGCGGCCTCGACAACAAGCTCGCCGCCCTGTTCGAGTCCCCCGAAAAGCTCGGCTTCAGCGCCTTCGCCATGATCGACGCCGACGACCTGAAGATGGTGAACGACACCTACGGGCACGACAAGGGCGACATCTACCTCAAGCGCGTCTCGGAGATCATCCAGGACTTCGGACCGCATCACAGCGTTGCGGCACGGCAGAGCGGCGACGAGTTCGTCCTGTTCCTCTACGGCTACGAGAGCAAGGGCGAGCTGCTCGGCGCGCTGGAGGAGCTCGCGGGCATGCAGGATCGCACGCACGCGCAGCTCGACGAAGCGCTGGAGATTCCGGTGCGGTTCTCGCTCGGGTACAGCCTGACGCGGGAGGACGCGGACTACTGCGACTCCATCAAGAAGGCAGACCGCCTCATGTACGCGAACAAGCGCGAGCGCAAGGGCGAGATCCTGTAGGAACGCACGCGGTGAGGCGCGCGGCTGCGCACCGCCCAGCCTCTGGTGATTGTGCGAAACGCCACAGGGGCGTCGGCGGGCGCGGTATGATGGTCTGCGTTTGAGCTCGATTTCAAGGAGACTTACGTGAGCCACATCGACGAGAACGCGTACGCAGCGCCCGCACAGCATGAGGGCGAGGCGGCGCCTGCCCAGCCCGCGAGCGCGCCAGAAGCCGCTTCGCATGGCGCGCAGCCGCGCTTCGACGCCTTCATCTTCGACCTCGACGGCACGCTGCTGCACACGCTGCCCGACCTCGTGGTCATCACGAACCGCGCGCTGCGCGACGCGGGCTACCCCGAGCGCACCGAGGCCGAGATCCTCAGCTACGTGGGCAACGGCGTGCGCGCCCTCATGTACCAGGCCGTGCCCGAAGGCACGGGCGCCGAGGCGGCGGAGGCGGCCATGGCGCGCTGGAAGGAGCTCTTCCCCACCTACGACAACAACCTCACGCATCCGTATCCCCACGTCGAGGAGATGATCGACGGGCTGCGGGCGCGCAGCTGCAAGCTCGGCGTGCTGTCGAACAAGTTCGACGAGGGCGTTCACCAGGTGATGGACAAGTGCCTCCCCGGCCGCTTCGACGTCGAGCACGGCGAATGCGACGAGATCCCCCGCAAGCCGGACCCCACGGGCCTCCTGCGCACCATCGCCGAGCTGGGGACGACGCCCGCGCGCACGGCGTATGTCGGCGACTCGCCGGGCGACGTGCGCACGGCGCGCAACGCGGGAGCCTACGCCGTGGGCGTGACGTGGGGCTACCATGCCGTCGAGGACTTCGCTGCCGAGGACGCCGAACCCGACCTCATGGTCAGCGATCCGCTTGAGCTCGTCGCGCTTGCGGGAACGACGTGTGAAGGGGCGCGCGATGGCGAACGGTGAGCAAGCCTCGCGCTGGCACGCCGTCGCGTCATGGGCGCTCGTCATCGCGTGGGCGGGCGTCATCTTCTTCATGTCAGCGCACACGGGAAGCGACTTCGACCAGGGAACCGACTTCGTCGCACAGGTGAAGCAATGGCTAACTGGCCTTCAGATGACGCTGTTCGGGCCCGACGTCGACGTCATCTCCTCGATCGCGCACTTCTGCGAGTACACCGTCTTCGGTGCGCTCCTGCAGAACGCGCTGCGGCTGAAAGTCGACGCGCGACGCGCCGTGGCCGTCGCCATCATCTGCGCGAGCCTGTACGGCGTCACCGACGAGATTCACCAGATCTTCGTGCCAGGACGCGCATGCGACCCCGTCGACTGGATCGTCGACACGCTCGGCGCGACGCTCGGCGCGTGCGCATGGTGGCTGATGGGAAGGCGCCGCGACGCCTAGCGCTGCGCGCTGCGGTTGGCCTTCTCCTTGCGCTCGGACGCACGGTCGAAGCAGCGGCGCTGGTAGTAGGAGCTGTCGATAGAGCTGTGCGGCGGCGTGAGCAGCTCGATGACGCTCACGTCAAGCGCGTCGGCGATCTTCCGCAGATAGGAGAGCTTCAGGTTCGACTCGCCGCGCTCCACCTTGTAGACCGTCGGGCGCGTAATGCCCGCGACCTGCGCAAACGTGGCGATGTCCATATGGGCGAGCTTGCGGAGCCGCTCGACGTTGTATCCCAGCACAAACGCCTCCTCCAACCCGAGCGAAGCGTGCTCAGGCAGCGGGTTGTGGGGAGTGTTCAGGAGCTTAGTTGGCATGCCTGAAAGCCTAATCTGCCGTGCATACCATGATGCAAACCGTCATTTACAAATAGCTAAAACGCCTTAAAAGTTCCGCTCGCGTAAAACTCCCGAAACCAAGCCCATCCAAGGAAACGCGCGGCAGCTCCGAACGAGCGTCGGTTCCGCTGCCCCGCCCTTCGCCAACACGCAAGGCGGATTCGCTGCCCCGACTTCGTCAGCAGACGCCGCACACATCGCGAGCATCGCAAGCAAGGCGAGCGAAACGGCCGAGTCAAGTCACGAGCAACGCACGCGAAGCATCCGAAGCGAACGAGACGCAAGCAACACCCGAAGCTGACGAACGAAGCGGAAAAGACGACCGAGGAGCGCGGAGCGGGTGCAACAAGCGCGACGAACGCAGCGAGCAAAAGCAACAGAAGCAACAAACGCGAACAAACGAACAAGCAATCTATCAAACAAGCAAACAGGGGCTGTTTTGCGAAACGCGTTTCGCAAAACAGCCCCAAAGAAGCAAGCGGTCCTGCAGCAGGCAGTGCTGAAGCGCCAGAGCGCTAAGAGGCGACGCTACGCCGTCGCATACCCGTCAGGGTTCGTCGACTGCCAGCGCCAGCTGTCGGCGCACATGCGCTCCAAGTCGTACTCCGCGACCCATCCGAGCTCCTCGCGCGCCTTGTCGCATGCCGCGTAGTTCTCCGCGATGTCGCCCGCGCGACGTGGCTTGACCTCGTAGGGAACCTCGTGCCCGCACGCCTTCTCGAACGCCCGGATGACGTCCAGCACGCTCGAGCCCTTGCCGGTACCCAGGTTGAAGATCCCCACGCCGCGGCGCGAGCCGTCCGCGGCCGCCTCGCCGGCAATCGAGCCGATGCCGATGGCCTCGCCCGTGCCGACCTTGCCGCCCATCCAGTCAAGTGCCGCCACGTGCCCGCGCGCGAGGTCGACCACGTGGATGTAGTCGCGCACGCCCGTGCCATCCGGCGTCGGGTAGTCGTTGCCGAACACGCCGACCTTCTCCAGCTTCCCAACCGCCACCTGCGCGACATACGGCAGCAGGTTGTTGGGGATGCCCTTGGGATCCTCGCCGATCATACCGCTCTCGTGCGCCCCAATCGGGTTGAAGTAACGCAGCAGCACGATGTTCCACTCGTTGTCGCCCACGTAGAGGTCCGTGAGAATCCGCTCGAGCATGCTCTTCGTCTGTCCGTAGGGGTTCGTCGCCTCGTGCTTGGGACACGCCTCGGTGATCGGGATGAACTCCGGCTCGCCGTACACCGTCGCGCTCGACGAGAACACGATGTTCTTGACGCCGTGGGCGCGCGCCACATCAGCGAGAACCAGCGTGCCGGCGATGTTGTTCCAGTAGTACTCGAGCGGCTTCACCACCGACTCGCCCACCGCCTTGAAGCCGGCGAAGTGGATGATGACGTCAACGTCATGCTGCCCGAAGATCTTCTCAAGCGCGGCGCGGTCGAGGATCGACGCCTGGTAGAACGTCAGTCGCTCGGAGTCCGCGTCGATTCCCGCGATGGCGCGCACGCGATCGACGGCGACCTCACTCGAGTTGCTCAAGTCGTCGACGATGACCACGCTGTACCCGCGCGTCAGAAGCTCCACGACTGTGTGGCTGCCGATGAACCCGGCGCCGCCCGTGACGAGAACCGTCGTGTCAGCCGCGGCCTTCGCAAGACCCTTGTTCGCCATGCTGCTCTCCTTCATCTACCTTCCAAACGCCCCACGCGCGCAAGGCACGCGAAGGGCGAAAACCGACCGACGAAACATGATACCAGCATTCGAGAACACCCCAAAATGTTTCACGTGAAACACTCGCAAGCCCCTTCACCCTGCAGGGGCTGTTAAGCAGAGAGCGAAGCTGCTTATAGCGCAAGAAAAGCCAGCTCACGAGAGGCGATGCACGAGAACCGCTGCTGCGAATGCTGCGCGCAAAGAAAGACGATTTCGCATCGGCTATTATCCCCCCCCCGGTGCTGTTTTGCGAAACGTGTTTCACAAAACACGTCCCATAAGGCGAAAAAAATGCGTCTCCCCATAAAGCAAGAAGAGGCCGAAGAGGCCCCAAAGTGTTTCACGTGAAACACTCCGTCGCAAAACAACCCCTACAAATAAAAAAAGGACCCCGCAGGCCCCGCAGGCCCGAAAAGAGAGGCCCGAGGGGCCCCAAGCACAAGAAAGGAGCCCGACGTCCCCCGCAAGCGAAGAGGGGGCCTCGCAGCCCCGTAAACGCAAGGAGGGCCCCGCAGCCAAAAAGAAAGGGGGCCCGCAGGCCCCTTGAGGGAGACGGAAGAGAGCTCGACGCCTCCCCGCCCGCAAACGAAAGAAGGAGCCGCAGCCCCTCCAA
>NZ_JAAVTO010000047.1 GCF_013185065.1 Adlercreutzia sp. ZJ473
GCTGCGAGCCCGCGCCCGCAGCGCCCGCGCCCTTCATGCCGCTCGCATCCCGTGCGCCCTTCATGTCGCTCGCGCCCCGCATGCCGTATGCGGCGCGGGGCGCCTCTTCGCGCCGCCGCGGCGTGCCCTCGCGGCGGCGCGGCTCGTTGTTCCGACCCTCGCCCACCGGCTACTCCCCTGCTTGGGCGCGCGCGGCGCGCAGCATCTTGAGCGCCGTGACGCAGTAGTACACGGTGGTGCCGATGGCGAGCACGAGGCCCGCGTACACGAACCAGATGCCCCATGAGACGGCCGCGTCGGTGAAGCCCGGCAGCCAGGGCAGGTCGCACACGCCGAGGCCCGGCACGAGCGGCCAGTTCAGAAGCAGGCCCGCGAAGCCCACGAACAAAAACGTGGTGGCGAACTTGCCGGGGTAGATGACGGGCACGCGGATCTGGTAGCGCGAGATGAGCCACCAGCCGCCGACGAGCAGGAGCACGTCGCGCGCGACGACGAGCACGATGACCCACAGCGGGACCCGCCCCACCAAAAACACGCCGAGCACGCCCGTGACCATGAGGATGCGGTCGACCGCCGGGTCGAGCAGCTGCCCGAGCTTCGAGACCGTGTGCGTGCGCCGCGCGATCTGCCCGTCCACGAAGTCCGTCAGGGCCGCGACGGCGAACACCGCGGTCGCGGCCACGTCATGTCCGCAGAGGAGCAGGACGAGGTAGACCGGGACCATGCACAGGCGTATGAAGGAGATGACGTTGGGCAGGGTGAGCACCCTGTCGGTCACTTCCTCTTCGGTTATCTCGGAACCGCTCTGGTTGCCGCTTTGCGCTTGGTCCATATTCGCCCATTCCCACGAAGGCCGGGCACGTGCCCGGCCGCTTCAACTTGTGTGCTTCAACTCGCGTGTATGCTTCAACTGGTACGTATTCTAGCAGCCAGCCCGGCAGACCTGCGAAGGCGCCGCACGCAAGGCGCGTAACAATAGCTAAACTTCACAGGCGCGCGACGCCGAGCGAAGCGCCCGGCGAGGTGCCCACCCAGAAACGTGCGCGGGACCCGCCGCAGCAGGCCCCGCGCACGCACGCTCTGTTCGCGCCGCTACTTCTCGAGCTGGCCGAGCTGGTCGGGCTCGGAGAAATCCCACTTCACCGGCGAGCTCGGCGTGACAGCCGGCTTGGGGTTCTTCGGGTCGGGCACCTCGAACACGTTGCAGAACTGCGAGGCCGACACCGGCGTGCAGGTGGGCAGCATGCGCAGGCAGTCCTTCGGGCACGCGTACACGCACGAGGAGCACTGAATGCACATGAACGGGTCGATGGCCCACTTGCGGTTCTTCTTGTCAACCGTGATGGTGTGGCACGGGCACGTCTTCGCGCAGATGCCGCAGAGGATGCACTTCTCCACGTCGTTGTGGATGTGCCCCTTGAGCCCCGCGGGCACGGGCTTCGTCTCAACGGGGTACAGCGTCGTCTCGGGCTTCTTGAACAGCGAGCCGAACGTCATGCCCCCCAGTTTAAAGCTTCCCATGGTTCCCTACCTTTCCGTGCAGCTGATGCAGGGGTCGATGGTGAGGACGATCATGTTCACGTCGGCCAAGTCGCAGCCCTTGAGCGCCGTGGCCATGCCGGCGAGGTTCTGCGAGGTGGGCGTGCGCATGCGCATGCGCTCCAGGTACTTGGTGCCGTTTCCGCGCGCGTAGTAGTAGCACTCGCCGCGCGGCTGCTCGAGCACGTTGGACGCCTGCGCGCCCTCGGCAGGGGCGCCCTTCACGGCGACGGAGATGTCGCCGGCGGGGATCTTCGCGGCAAGCTCCTTGATGATCTCGATGGACTGCAGGACCTCGAGGCAGCGCACCTTCACGCGCGCGAAGCAGTCGCCCTGCGCGTCGGTGACCGGCTGGAAGTCCGACAGGTCGCCGTAGGCGCCGCGCCCGAAGGAGCGCACGTCGTAGGGCACGTCGGACGCGCGGGAAAAGGGGCCCACCATCGAGAGGTCGAGCGCGGCCTCCTTGCTGATGACGCCCACGCCCACCGTGCGGTTCTTGACGGACGTGTCGGTGAGCAGGGTGTTCATGATCTTGGCGTAGTCGCCCTTGATGCCGTCGAGCACGCTCACGATCTCGCGGAGCATGGCGTCGTCGATGTCGCGGTTCACGCCGCCCACCCTGACCACGGACAGGATCACGCGGCCGCCGGTCGTCTTCTCGAAGATGTCGAGCACGCGCTCGCGCAGGCGCCAGCAGTGCATGAACATGCTCTCGAAGCCGAAGGCGTCGGCCGCCAGGCCGAGCCACAGCAGGTGCGAGTGGATACGCGAGAGCTCGTGCCAGATCACGCGCAGGTACTCGGCGCGGCGGGGCACCTCGACGCCCATGAGCGCCTCCACCGTCTCGGCGTAGCCGAGCGAATGCCCCATGGCGCAGATGCCGCAGATGCGCTCGGCCACGTAGATGAACTGGTTGTAGTCGCGCGTCTCCACGAGCTTCTCGAGCCCGCGGTGCACGAACCCGATCTGCGGGATGCAGTCGATGACCGTCTCGTCCTCGACCACGAGGTCGAGGTGCAAGGGCTCGGGCAGCACGGGGTGCTGGGGGCCGAAGGGGATGATGGTTGACTTGCCCACGCTACTCACCCTTCCTCTCTGCCGCAGCCGCCTTCTTGGCCTTGGCCTCCATGGCCGCGCGCACCTTGGCGGCCTTCTCCGGGTCCATGACGGCGAGCTTGGCCTCAAGCTCCGCCTCCTTGGCGGCGGCGTCGGCAGCCGCCTCGGCCTTCTCGGCCGCGGCCGCCTTCGCGGGCGCCTCGGCGCCGCCCTGCTCGGCCGCCTTCTTCGCCTTGGCCTCCTTGGCCGCCTTCGCCGCGGCGATCTTGCGCGCCTTGTCGCGCGCCGCCTTCTGCTCCGGCGAGATGATGGTCATGGGCTCCTTCACGGCGAGGTGGTAGAAGTTGCCGCCGAAGTCGATCGCGATGCCCTCGAAGTGCACGCCGAACAGGTCGTGGATCTCGTTCTCGAACACGAACGCCTCGAGGTACAAGTCGGTGATCGACGGGATCACCGCGTCGCGCGGGACGCCGCTTGCCACCTCGTTGTCGAGCGCGCCGTCCTTCATGAAGGAGTACACGAGGTCGACGCCGTCCTCGGTGTTCACGGCGAGCGTCTGCACGTAGCGGAAGCCCTCGGCCTTGCGCGCGGCGGCGGTATCGTGGATCGCCTCGATGGAAAGCGGCGAGAAGTCTTGTTTGAACTGGGGCATGTCTCTAAGCTCCCTTCTTGGCGGACTTCATCGCAGCCGCCTTCTCTTCGAGCACGCCGATGCCCTGCACGATGGCGTCGATGATGGCCTCGGGGCGCACGGCGCAGCCGGGGGCGTACACGTCGACCGGTATGGCCTTGTCCACGCCGCCGATGACGTTGTAGCAGTCGTGGAAGATGCCGCCCGAGCACGCGCAGATGCCGCAGGCCACCACGACCTTCGGCTCCACCATCTGGTCGTAGATCTCGCGCACCACGTCGATGTTCTGCGCGTTGACCGAGCCGGTCACCAGGAAGATGTCAGCATGCTTGGGGTTGCCGGTGTTGATCACGCCGAAGCGCTCGCCGTCGAAGCCCGGGCACAGCGTCGCGAGCACCTCGATGTCGCAGCCGTTGCAGCTCGAGCCGTCGTAGTGGATGACCCAAGGCGATTTGGAAGCGTAAGCCATATCAATCACTCCCTAGATGAACATGAGGACGGCCAGGTTCACGCCGCCCGCCAAGAGCGCCACCGCCCAAGCCGACTTCAACATGAACTGCCACTTCACGCGTGCGAAATTGTTGTCGATCCAGATCTCGAGGAAGTACACCGCGAGCACCACGACCACCGCGACGAGCACGCTCAGCGGGCTGCCCCACACGAAGAACATGCCCACCCAGCCCATGAAAAGGACCGTCTCGCACCAGTGCATGATCTCAACGAGCGCGAGCGTAGGCCCGCTCATCTCGGTGGTCACGCCGCGCACGATCTCCTGGTGCGCGTGATGCGACATGGACAGGTCGAACGGCGACTTGCGCAGCTTGATGGTGAGGATGAACAGCAGGCCCAGGAACACGAGCCACACCGTGGTGACGATGGGCGCGTCGAGCGAGAACACGGCGCTCACGTCGAAGGAACCCGACGCCATGAAGAACCCGACGGCCATGAGCAGCACCATGGGCTCGTACGACATCACCTGCAGCGTCTCGCGCGCCGCGCCCACCTCGGCGTAGGGCGAGCGGGAGGAGTACGCCGCGATGATGAAGAACAGGCTCGAGAGCGTGATCACGAACACGCACAAAAGCAGGTTGCCGCCCGTGTAGAAGATGCCGCCGGCCAAGCAGGCGAACACGAGCGCGCAGGCGACGTAGGTGCCCTCCACCGAGTTCACCGACACGCGCTCCTTGCCCAGGAGCTTGCGCACGTCGTAGTACGGCTGGAGGATCGGCGGCCCCACGCGCCCCTGCATGCGCGCCGAGATGACGCGGTCGAGGCCCGCGAGCAGACAGCCCACCACCGGCGCCAGGACGGCGAACAGGAGGGCGCCGATAAGCGTAATGAGAATGGTCATGTGTATCACACCCCTGCCTTAGAGCATCATCGGCATGCCGATTGCGGCCATGACGAATGCGGCTACCATGATGATCGTGTTGAACGCCACGCCGACGGGCGCGATGCGCTTCTCGCCGAAGACGCCTTCCATGTACCAGTTGCGCACCGTCGCCGTGCTCTCGCCCGAGAGCGCGTTCTGGAAGGTGCGGCCCGCGTTGTCGCGGCTCACGCCCGAGAGGTAGACGCCCACGGTGCGCGCCTTGCTCGCGCGGCCCACGCCGGCGAACAGCACGATGACCACGAGCGCCACGGCGATGCTGCCGATCCACAGGTTGTCAGCCGAGACGGCCTGCCCGAGCGTGCCGTAGATCGACACGATGTAGGGCTCGACCATGTACGTCGAGATGAGCGGCAGGAGCGCGCAGCACACCACGAGGAGCACGGCCATGAGCAGCACGGCCGACCACTCGCTCTTGTGCACGGTGAGCTCGACGTTCTCGGGCTCGCCCGCGATGCCGGCGAGCTTGCCGAGCCACTTCGCCCAGAACATGAAGGTGGCCGCCGAGCCGAACGCCAGGATGACGATGAGCGCGATCTGGTTCATGTCGACGAACGACACGAGCGTGGCCCACTTCGCCACGAGCATGCCGAACGGCGCGATGAACATGCACATGATGCCGAGCATCATGTAGCGGGCGAGGCGCGGCATGCGCTCGAACAGAAGGTCCATGTCCTCGATGTCGCGCGAGCCGATGTGGTGCTCGGCCGTGCCCACGCAGAGGAACAGCAGGCTCTTCGCGATGGCGTGGAACAGGATGAGGAACTCAGCCGCCCACACCGCCTCGGGCGTGCCCACGCCCGCGCAGGCCGTGATGAGGCCCAGGTTCGCGATGGTGGAGTACGCCAGCACGCGCTTGGCGTTGCTCTGCGAGATGGCCATGAACGAGCACAGGAGGAACGTGATGGCGCCCACGAGCATGACCATGAGCGAGGGAACAGGGCACACGAGCATGATGGGCGAGAGCTTCACCAGGAGGAACACGCCCGCCTTCACCATGGTGGAGGAGTGCAGGAGCGCGCTCGTGGGGGTGGGGGCCACCATGGCGCCCAGAAGCCAGGTCTGGAACGGCATCTGCGCGGCCTTCGTGATGCCCGCGAACGCGAGCGCCACCACGGCGAGCGTGACGATGGCGGGGTTGCTCACGCCGATCACGAGGAACTCGTAGAACGACAGCGTCCCCACCTGCGTGGCGCAGAGGATGAGCGCCACCGCGAAGCCGATGCCGCCGAGCAGGTTCATGATGATCTGGCGGAAGGCGTTGTTGATGGCCTCCTCGGTCTTCGTGAAGCCGATGAGGAGGAACGAGCACAGCGTGGTGATCTCCCAGCCCGTGAACATCCACGCCATGTTGTTGGAGAACACGATGACGAACATGGCGGAGAGGAACACGAACATGATCGCGAAGAAGGTGGGACGACGGTCGCGCGCGCCCTCGGGCTCGTGCGCCTGGAAGTCCTTCATGTAGCCGAGCGCGTACACGCAGATGCCGCTGCCGATCACGCCGATGATGAACGCCATGAGCAGCGAGAGCGAGTCAACGTAGAGGCCGTAGGGCACGCTCATGCCGTGCGCGAGCGCCAGCTCGAAGTAGAGCGAGAGCGCGAGCTGCGCCAGTCCGAGCACGCCGGCCCACACGTTCTTGTACTTCACGGCGAACGCGAGGATCACGCCCACGATGACGCAGCTCAAAAGCGTGCAGATGGTGTCGACCACCGGCGATGAGAACTCGAAGAGCACCGTCTGGGTCCCGAGGTTCATGGCCACCAGCGCCACGGATGCCACGCCGATGATGATGGCCGAGGCCCACACGATCGCATCCCGCGCCTTGTCTTGGCGCGCCACCATCAGGAGCAGCGCGGCCACAAGCGGGAACACGATGAGAAATCCAAGCATTGCCATGCAGGCTCCCCTTTCATCCTAGTCTTTTCTTTTCCGATTATTTGTGTCCGAGGAGAAGTCAATTCGGGCATAAACAATTAGCTACTCTAGCAAAGGGCGCATCACATCCCCCGCAAAAGGCCCCATGGGGGTGTTTTGTTCGGTGAAAGATACCGGGCCGCCGCCGCAAAACCGCTCGCCGACGTTTTCAGCGCGGCGGCTCGGTATTACGTTTCCGCAGGTAAGCGATGAAAAAGAGCTATTGTTGCGCCCGGTGGGCGCCCGCTGCAGCGCGAACGAAGCCGCGTGCCCACTCCGGCGAGGCGAGCGCGTTCACGTGGAGGTAGCTCGCCACGACGTTGCCCGAGCACACCCCGTCACGCCCGCGCTCGACGCCGCGCCCGCGCACGTTCTCGTACGCGAAGCGGTGCGCGCCGGGGCCGGCCGCCACGCGCGAGTGGTGGTGCTCGTGCCCGGTGAGCACGGTGCCCGCGGGAAGCCACGGGTGCGCGTCCGTGGCGCATACGACGGCGTAGCCGTGGCCCTGCCGCGCCTGCTCCATCACCACGTCGCAGTCGAGCACCCCCGCCATCGCGTACGCGCGCCCGCCCGCGTGCAGACGCCGCCCCAAGAACATGAGGCCGCCGCACTCCGCGCACGCCACGCCGCCTCCCGCGGCGAACGCGCGCACGCTTGCGCGGAAGGCGGCGTTCGCCTCGATCTGCGCGGCGAACGCCTCGGGGAACCCGCCGCCGACGTACAGCCCGCTCGCGCCCTCGGGCAGGCCCGCGGCGCGCATGCTGTCGACGAACTTGAGGCGCGCGCCGGCGTCCTCGAGCGCGCGGAGGTTCTCGGGGTAGTAGAAGCTGAACGCGGCGTCGCGCACGACGGCGATGAGCGGGCCTGAGGCCCCGCGCGGGGTGCGCGGCGCTGCGCACGCGGCGCGCGCGGAGTGCGGGGCCGCCTCAAGCGGCGGCGCGCTCGCCGCGATAGCAAGCAGGGCGTCGAGGTCCACGCATTCCTCGACAAGCGCGGCGGCCGCCTCGCAGAGCGCCTCGGCGGCCTCGGACTCCAGGCAGGTCACGAGCCCGAGGTGCCGGTCGGCGATCCTCAGGCGCTCGTCGTCGGGGATCACGCCGATCACGGGGACGCCGCAGCGCGCCTCCACGGACTCGCGCATCACGCGCTCGTGCCGGGGGCCGCGCACGCGGTTCAGGATGACGCCCGCGATGCGCACCTCGGCGTCGAAGCAGATGAGCCCGAGCGTGATCGCGGCCGCCGTGCGCGTCATGCGCGTGGCGTCGAGCACCACGACGACCGGCGTCGCCGTCTGCTTCGCCACCTCCGCCGACGAGCTGCTGCCCGCGGCGTCCATCCCGTCGTAGAGCCCCATCGCGCCCTCGACCACGGCGACGCCGGCGCCCGCGCTCGCCTCATGCATGACGGCGCGCAGGCCGGCCGGGTCCATGAAGAACGCGTCGAGGTTGCGGCTCGCGCGATGGGCGGCCACGCCGTGCCAGCCGGCGTCGATGAAGTCCGGGCCCTTCTTGAAGGGCTGCACCACCTGCCCGCGCTTCTCGAGCGCGCGCAGGATGCCCAAGGTGATCACGGTCTTCCCGCTCTTCCCATGGGACGCGGACACCATGACGCGCGGCAGGCTGAAGCACGTCTCGCTCATAAGCTGCCTCCTGAGAACGGAGCTGCGCGTAAAAAAAGAGGTGATGGGCAAGCTTGATGCCCATCACCTCGTCGCTGCAAACCTACACGCAGCCGGTCGGCTTCATCAAGCCGGCGATCTTGCAAGCTCCCTTGCCCGGACCGCTCGGGAAAAGCTCGTAGATCTCCGCGTTCGACTTGCCCGTGTCCTTGAGCATCTTGCGAACCATCGGCGCCACGCCGAAGTCCGCGTAGTACTCGCGCAGGTAGTTGATGACGGCCCAGTGCTCGTCGGTCAGCTCGACCTCCTCGGTCTCCGCCAGCTTGTGGGCCACCTCCTCGTCCCACTGCGAGGGATCCTCGAGGAAGCCGTCCTCGTCGAGTTGCAGGACGCGATCCCCTACTTGAAGCTCTGCCATATGCAGCCTCCTTACCTTGGTATCAGGTACGTACCTTCTATGTTTAGCCGCGGCTGCGGCGAAACATCAGCTCAGGGCGCACTCCTCCTCGCCCGCCCGCGCACGCGCCCCGTCATCGCGCCGCGGCTTCTGCTCGAGCGACGCGCGCACGCCCACGGCCACCTTGTAGAGCACCGTGAGCACGAGCATCCCGATGCCGTACACCCCCGCGATCACGAGGATCTCGTTGAGCGTCGGGACGTACTGGACGACCTGCTCGAACGAGTTCGGCACGAAGCCCGCGAGCACGAGCCCGAGGCCCTTGTCGATCCAGCAGGCGACGAACACCGCGACGAGCGCCGCGATGAGCGCGCGGTGGTTCGTGCGCATCTTCGGCACCAGGAGCAAGATGATGCCGGCGAACGCGAGCACGACGGCCGTCCACATGAACGGCACGAGATTCCCCGCGCCGTCAAGCCCGAAGAACAGGTACTCGAGCGGGGCGGTGTGCGACGGGATGCCGCTGTAGAAGCTCGTGAAGATCTCGAGCAGGAAGAAGAACACGTTGAGGATCATGGCGTAGCACACGATCTTCGCGAGCGAGTCGATGGCCTTGTCGCTCGCCTTGAAGGTGGTGAACTTGCGCATGATGAAGCACAACAGGATCAGAAGCGCCGGACCCGCGGCGAACGCCGAGGACAGGAAGCGCGCGGCGAGGATGGCGGTCATCCAGTAGGCGCGCCCGGGCAGGCCGCAGAACAGGAACGCCGTGACCGTGTGGATGCTCACGGCGAGCGGGATGGCGACGTAGCTCAGCACGTGCGCCCACTTCGGCGGCGGGAAGCCCTTGCGCTCGGCGCCGAGCGCCGCCCAGCCGATGAGGATGTTCACCACGAGGTAGGATGACAGCACCACCATGTCCCAGAAGATCATGGCATGCGGCGTGGCGTACAGGATCACGTTCATGATGCGCGTGGGCTGGCCCAAGTCCACCAGCACGAACAGCATCGCCATGAGCACCGCGGCCACCGCCAGAAACTCGCCGAATATGACGATCTTCCCGAACTCCTTGTAGTCGTGCAGGTAGTACGGGATGGCGACCATGACGCCGGAGGCGGCGACGCCCACGAAGAAGGCGAACTGGGCGATGTAGAGGCCCCAGCTCACGTCGCGGCTCATGCCGGTGACCACCAGCCCGTTCTGGATCTGGTTCGCGTAGGCCAGGATGCCCACGCCGATGACCACCAGAAGGAAGGCGACCCACCCCCAGTACAGCTTGGAGCCGTGCAAGGCCTTTTCAAGCACGCTGCTCACCACCTTCCACGATGTAGTAGACGCTCGGACCCGTGCCGAGCTCGACGCGCCGGCGTATCGAGAAGCTCTTCGCAAGCGCGCGCCGCACGTCGGATTCGGGGTCGTTCAAGTCCCCGAACAATATGGCGCCCTGGGACATCTCGGCGCACAGGGGCGCCAGCCCCTTGTCGATGCGCTCGGAGCAGAGCATGCACTTCTCCACGACGCCGCGCACCCGCGTGGGGTACGCGGGGTTGATCTCGGCGAGGTGCAGCCGCGGGTCGTCGAAGTTCAGGCTGCGCGCGCCGTAGGGGCACGCGCCCATGCAGAAGCGGCAGCCGATGCAGCGGTGGTAGTCCATGCTCACGATGCCGTCAGGGCGCTTGAACGTGGCCTTCGTGGGGCACACGCGCACGCACGGCGGCTCCTCGCAGTGGTTGCAGAGCATGGGGAACGCCATCTCCTCCACGCCCTCGCTCACGTACGTGCTCGCGATGTCGGGGAACGCGTGCTCGAAGTCCTCAGGCCAGATCCACTTGACGGCGGTCTTGTCGCCTTCGACGGCCGGCACGTTGTGCGCCTTGTGGCACGCCTCGATGATCCGGTCGAGCACGCCGGCGCGGTTGAGCTTCTGCTCGTCGACGACCAGGGCCCAGCGCTTGCCCGACGCGCCCTGGGCTGCGTCCTGAGCTGCGCCCGGGGCCTCGCCGCCTGCGCAGCCCGTCAAGGGCACCAGGCCCGCAGCGCATGCCACGAGGCCCGCCTTGATGAAGTCCCGTCTTTCCATACAGCCAACCCGCTCTCTCTTCGCCGGCATTGTTCTTTACCCCTCGCCCACGACGCCGTCGTCGGTCAGGCCGTGGCACTCCCAGCAGTACAGATCGACGTTGGAGTACGCATGGCATGACTCGCAGAACTGGTCGGGGTTCGAGTGGCAGGACAGGCACGTGTCGTCGAGGCTCATCTCGTATACCTGCCCGGTGCTGCTCACGTACGCGGTCTTCCCCTCGCGCACCACGTCGTTGCGCCACTGGTCGAGCAGCGTCATGTGCGAGCTGCGCATGTACTCGACGGGCTCGATGCACTCCTTCACGTCGAGCGCCGCGATCTCGGGCGTGTCGAGGTCGAGCTTCGGCGCGCTTTGCGCCTTGCCCGCGCCCAAGATGAACGGCACGACCATGATGAGGCAGAACACGCCGATGAAGATGAGGGTGAGCTTTCGCCTAGCCATGGTTCGCCTCCTCGTCGCCCGCGCCCGCATCGTCCGCCGCAGCCGCGCGGGCGCTCGGCAGCTCCTCGAGCCTCAGGTCGAGCGTGCGGTGGTCGTCGTCGCCGAGCACGAGCGCGTTCGCCACCAGCTCGTGCACACCGGTCACGCGCGTGCCGGGCACCCAGTAGTCCATGAGCGCCGGGAACGACGCGCGGTCGAGCGCGCAGATGTTCGCGAGCGTGTTCACGCCGTAGGCGTCGCGCACCGTGCGCACCGCCTCCGCGCGCGGGAGCCCGCCGCGCAGCCTGAGCTCCATGTTCTCGCCCGCGTTGAGGCCCGAGCCGCTTCCGCAGCACAGCGTCTTCTCGCGGATGGTCTCCTCGGGCATCTCGTAGAAGTTGTTGCACACGTTCTTGATGATGAAGCGCGGCTCCTCGAGCAGGCCCATGGCGCGCGCGGTGTTGCACGAGTCGTGGTACGTGACGACGAGGTGGTCGTTGCGGGAGGGGTCGAGCTTGAGCTTGCCGTGGTAGATGAGGTCGGCCGTGAACTCGGTGATGTGCACCATCTTCGTGGACGCCGCGTTGGCGAACACCGTGCCGGTGACGGGGGACACGGGCTGCTCGAGGAAGTCGGCCGGGCCGTTCCACGTGTCCATGTACTGGTTGACGAGGCGCCACATATGCCCGCACTCGCCGCCGAGGATCCACTTCACGCCGAGGCGCTCGGCCTCCGCGTACATCTTGGCGTTCAGGCGCTTGGCCATCTCGTTGGAGGTGAAGAACCCGAAGTTGCCGCCCTCCGAGGCGTACGTGCTCAGCGTGTAGTCGATGCCGAGGTGCTCGAGCAGCATGACGTAGCCCATGAAGGTGAACGTGCCCGGCTCGGCGTAGAGGTCGCCCGAGGGGACCACGAGCAGGATCTCGGCGCCCTTGCGGTTGAACGTGGGCTCGAAGCGCCTGCCGGTGACGTCCTCGAGGTCGTCCATCATGAACTCGACGTTGCCGAGGATGGTCTGCGGCTCGAGCCCCACGTGGTTGCCCTTCATGTAGCAGTTGGCCACGGGCCCCGCGATCCAGTCGGTGTTGAGGCCGAGCAGGTTCAGGATCTCGCGGCCCATGATGGTGATCTCGGCCTGATCGATGCCGTAGGGGCAGAACGCCGAGCAGCGGCGGCACTCCGTGCACTGGAAGAAGTAGTACCACCACTCCTTGAGCACGTCCTCGGTGAGGTCGCGCGCGCCCACGAGCGGCCCCAGGACCTTCCCCGAGGTGGTGAAGTAGCGCCGGTACACCGAGCGCATGAGCTCCGCGCGCACCACCGGCATGTTCTTCGGGTCGCCCGTGCCCAGGTAGAAGTGGCACTTGTCAGCGCAGGCCCCGCAGCGCACGCACACGTCCATGAACAGCCTGAACGAGCGGTACTTGTCCATGCGCTCCCTCATGCCCTCGAGGACGATCTCCTTCCAGTTAGCGGGAAGGTTCCAGTCCGCCTCGGACGAGGACCACTCGTGCGCGTTGGGAAGCCCCACCACCTCGAGGTTCTTCGGCTTCGCGGCGTGGCAGTACATGCCCTCGCGAAACTCGGTCGGCGTGTCCATCCATGAATGCGGAGTACACCCCAACTCGTAGTCCAGCATGCTTTCCTTGCTCGGTTGCTTGGCCATGCGCGATCACTCCGAATCCAACGGTAGTCCGACTTTCCTCATCTTCTCGCCGAAGTCCTGCTCGTACTCGGCGTAGGTGTGAACCTTCACGTCGTAGTTCCACGGGTTGACGTGACGCACCATGCGGCTGTTGTTCGCCAGGTTGCGCGTGGGGCTGAAGAACACGCCGGGCGCGTGCATGAGCTTGCTCCAGGGGAAGTAGACGATGAGCGCGCACACCAGAAAGAGGTGCGCGAACAGAAGCGGCTCGATGCCCTCGGGCGCCACCGGGGAGAACGACACGAGCCCCATGGCCACCTCCTTGACGCCCGTCACGTCGACGCGCACGCCGTAGCGCAGCACGATGCCCGTGAGCGCGATGCCCAGAAGCAGGAAGAGCGGGAAGTAGTCGATGCTCAAGGACACGAAGCGGATGCGCGGCAGCACGACGCGCCGCAAGAACAGGAAGGTGAGCGCGCCCACGATGACCACGTCGGTGATGTAGAGCAGCGGGATGCCTATCTGCAGCACGCTGTCAGCGCCCTCGATCACGCCGATGAGCTCCGGCACGGGGTCGAGGAACAGGCGGAAGTGGCGCACCACGATGATGAGCATCGACCAGTGGAACGCCAGCGCGCCGAGCCACAGCCACTTCGCCGAGCCGTAGCCGAGCTTCTCGTCGCGCTTCTCCGCCTTGCTGTTGCGGAAGAGCGAGCGGAAGAACAGCACCTCGAGCAGCATCCTGCCCGCCACGCCCGCATAGGACGACGGGTTGTCGAGCTTGGCCTGCCTCACCCACGGCAGGCTCTTCTGCTGCCCGCAGGTCGTCGTGATGCGAAACGGCACGGCCGAGGCGCCCCACCGCATGACGCGGATGGCGAACCCCACGACGAACAGGGCGAACGCCGCGTACGGGATGATGACGCCGAACAGCAGGTTCAGGTGGAGGAAGGCGGTTGAGGCCCAGGCGAGAAGCGCCAGCGCCACGACCAGAAGGAAGGGGGCCAGTATCCTCATGCGATCCCTTTCTCGCGCTCGAGGTTGTCCAGATGACGTTGCAGCATCTTCGTCTCGCGCCTCACCTCGTCGAGCCTGAGGCGGTTGAGGTCCTCGCGGCAACGCAGGTAGCAGTCCACGCTGTGCAGGAAGGCCAGCTCCGCGCGCTCGGCGGCGCGCGTGTTGAGCGCCTCCGGGGCCTCATGCGCCCGCAGCCACGCAAGCACGCGGGGCTTCAAGTCATACAGCGGTTTGAGCGCGCTCGAAGGTTTGCTGTCTTGAAGCGCCTTGACGCGGCACAGGTCCTCGACCGACGTCGGGACGCCTGCCGCGTCATCGTCTGAGAGCAGCCAGACGGCGACGTCGTCCGCCGCCTGGCGCATGCGAAAGCCCGTGGGGTTGTCATACCGACCCGCGCTTGCGGTCGCAACGCCCCTTGAAGCGGCAGGGTCAAGCAACGCGAGCAGCTCCTCTGCGAGCTGCGCTGCGCATTCCTGACCCGAACCGAAAGATCCGAAAGGATCGAAAGACACCGTCATCCCCTGCCCCCGCGCGCCCGAGGCCGAAGCCCCGCGCTCCCCGACTCGTATGCCGACCTTTGCGCCTGCGCGCCTACTCGGGCGGCGCGACCTTGCCCTTGAGGGCGATGAACGTCGTGGTGATGTAGAGGTACTCGACCTTGTCCTCGAAGGCAAGCTCCTTGACCGCGAGGTCAACGGCGCCCTTCGGCTCGCCGATCGCCTTGGCGATGTCCTTGCTCTTCGCCTTCTCGACCGTGTCCAGGTACGCGAGGACCTTCTCTTTGACCAGAGGATTGGCAGGACCCTTATCCATGGTTACGCTCCCCTCTCGCTGTGCGCGAAGCCTGCTTGACGTGCGTTTTACACGCCTTACGTCTGATTTAACCATGCGGTCGAAACCGTGTAAAATACTATGAATTCATCCCGTCATAAAATAAGGCAATGGCTAGATTACATCCATCTGACCTGGTGTTATGTGCTCACCAGGCGTGGCTGTGCTCGAGGATGCGCACGCCCTCGTCGAGGTTGCCGTCCGTGAACGAGATCATCCGCTTAGCGAAGGGGCAGGGGTACCCGATCGGCGTGCCCTTCGTGATGCACGAGGCGAACACGATGGCGTCGGCGCCGCGCGCGACCAGGTCCCGCGCGCGAAAGACCGCCTTCTTGCCCGGGCAGCCGCCGCAGGTGGTGAACCCCACGATCTCGACGTCCTCCTCGACGCCGGAGAACGCGCCGGTGCGCAGGCGGATCGCCTCGAAGCACTTCGTTCCCGGGCAGGCGTCCTCGGTCTGCCTGCAGCGGATGATGCCGACCTTCATGCGGCCCTCCTTCGCCGTGATGTGCGGGTTTACCCCAGTATGCTGAGAGGGCGCGCGCCCTGTAAAATACAAAGTTCGCATCGCGCGATCAAATATCCCGATGCCCCTTGGAAACCCCCTGATGAGGGGTGGGTGCTACAATCAGCGCGCAGCGATCCCGCGCAAGCGAAGGGAGCTTTCCATGCCACGCCTCTACCCCGTCATGCTCGTCCTCGAAGGCAAGCGCGCGCTCGTGGTGGGCGGTGGGGCAGTCGCCCAGCGCAAGGTCGAGGGGCTCCTCGCCTGCGGCGCGCAGGTGCGCGTCGTGGCGCCCGAGGTCACCGACGGCCTGCGGGCGCTGGCGGAAGGCGGGGCCTGCGCCTGGTGCGCGCGCGCCTTCGAGGAGGCCGACCTCGCTGCCGCCGACATCGTGTTCGCCGCGACCGACGACGAGCAGGTGAACCGCCGCGTGTTCGAGGAGGCCGCCCGCGCCCGCCTCATGGTGAACGTCGCCGACCGCCCCGAGCTCTGCACGTTCTTCCTCCCCTCGGTCATGCGCAAGGGAAGGCTCTCCGTGTCGGTGTCGACCGAGGGTGCGAGCCCCCTGCTCGCACGGCGGCTGCGCGAGAGGATCGAAGAGCGCCTGGGCGACGCCTACGCGCCTTACGTCGACCTGCTCGCGAGCAGGCGCGACGTCGTCAACGCCACGGTAGCGGAGCAGGCGCGCATGGGCTTCTGGGAGAAGGCCACCGACGGGCGCGCGCTCGCGCTCGTGGAGGCGGGCGACCTCGCCGGCGCGGCCGCGCTCATCGACGCGCTCATCGCGCGCTACCAGGTCGAGGGCGGAGGCGCGGACAGCTCGCCCGACCTCACGTGAAGCCGCCGCGCCCTTCCCCCTGCCCGCGCACGGCGGCGGCGAGGCGGGCGATCTCCTCCTCGCGCCCCCGCACCAGCTCGGGCGCCGCGCGTTCCACCATCGCGCAGCCTTCAAGCAGGCTCGGCTGGAACGTGGGCTCGTCGACGGCCGCCTCGAACGCGTATGAGAAGAACGCACCGTAGGCCGCAGGGTTGCCCGCGATGATCGCGCAGATGATCTCCGGCGCCGACCAGGCGACGTTCGCCCCCTCCTCGTTCATCGCCCAGACATGCCGCCGCATCGTCTCGCGGAAGAACTCCTCGGCGCCAGCAGAGCGGCGCGCGCAGAGGTGCTCGAAGCAGCGTATCGCCGCGGCGTGCTCGTCGCTGCCGGGGGCGTAGGTGAGGCGCGTCAGGAAGCGCCGCACGCGGTCTGCGTCGACGTCGAACAGCTGCACGAGCCCGTCGAAGTCCTCGCGCACCGCCAGCGCGCGCACCTCGTCCTTAGTGAACATGCCGCCTCCTTCAAGTCTCGTTCGCGCCTCGCTCGCGGCCGGATTCGCCCTGCGCCCAAAACCAGCCTACGCCCGCACGCGGCGCGAGCGAGGCAGGGCGCTCCACCCCTGGCAGGCAGATGCAGGCGCAGCCCCCGACCCGGAAGGCTGCGCCTGCGAAAGCCGATGAGCAGCGAGCTAGATCATGCCCCACTTGCGCGTGTACTCGCTGTAGAGCTGGAAGTCGTCCTCAGTGACCCCCGCCTCCTTGAGCTGAGGCAGGATCTCCTCGTAGGCCAGGGTGACCGTCTCCATGAAGACGCCGTCCTTGCGCATGGTGACCTTCCAGTCATCATGGATGGCGAGGAGCGCCTCCATGGCGCGGGCGCTCTGGGAGATGCGCTCGCTCGTGTAGGAGGCGAGGTCGCGAAGCGAATCAGGCGTGGCTTCGGCCTTCTTGATCGTCTTCCACGGGGACTTCTCCCCACGTCGCCACTCCCCCGCCTCGAAGAACGGGAGGAAGAAGCAGGCGGCTTGTATGCAGGTTTCCTTGACCTTCTGCTCAGACATGGCTCTTACATCCCCACGGCCGTCCAGTAGTCGTTCAGGAACACCGTCGAGAACAAGAAGCCGAGGACGACGTTCACGCCCACGCCGATGGTGAACGCGGCGAAGGGCTTCCAGCCGGTGGCGGCAAGCGCCTTGAAGCGCGTGGTCAGGCCGATGCACAGGAAGCAGAACACGAACGCCCAGCCGCGCAGGTTCTTGATGGCCTTGAGGGCGTCGGAGTCGACCAGGGCGGCGAAGTCGGGGGAAGCCGTCGCCAGGACGATGGTGACGATGATCGACGCGACGAAGAAGCCGATGACGAACTTCGGGAAGCGCTCCCAGATGACGCCCGCGCCCGGCTTCTGGACGGTGCCGTCAGAGGACTTCTTGCGCTCCCACACCGTGACGGAGATGATGGCGAGCAGGAAGGCCCACACGCCGACGAAGATGTCGCGGCCGACGACCTTCATGAGGGTGAAGGTGGTCGTGGCGCCGTCACCGAACTGGGCCGCGGCGGCGATGCCCGCGGCGTCGGCGAACTCGGAGGTGCCGATCCAGGCGCCGGCGGCGCCGTCAGACAGGCCGAGCAGGCGGCAGATCACGGGAAGCAGGAACACCATGATGGTGGCCCAGATGACGACCATCGAGATGGCGATGGAGACGTGCTCCTTCTTGGCGTTGACCGACGAGCCGATGGCGATGGAGGCCGACACGCCGCAGATCGAGCCGCCGGCGCCGAGCGTGGCGCCGAAGGGCTTCTCGAGGCCGAACAGCTTGGTGGCGGCGAAGTAGATCACCAAGAACGTGGTGACGGCGATGACCGTGGCCTGGAACAGGGCGACCGGGCCAGACTCCAAGATCAGCGTGAACGGCAGCGTTGCGCCCATGAGGACAATGCCGACCTTCACGTAGAACTCAGTGCGCATCGCAGACTCGAACCAGTCCGGGATCTTCACGAAGTTGCCGATGATCATGCCCACGATGAGCGCCATCACGGGAGCCTCGAGGTTCAGCGTCTTGGCCGTGTTCCACGCGCCGAGTATCTGGACGATGACGGCCATCACGAACAGGAGCGTGAAGCCCGCGAGGAACTTGCCGACGTTGTAGCGCATGACCTTCGCGGCGATCGAGAAGATGGCGGCCAGCGTGATGTAGAGGAACAGCATCTTAGGCAGAAGCGACGCGACCATCCCCGGCACGGCCGCGAAGCTGTCGTAGCTCTTGAACGACACGGTGATGGTCCCGAGGGACTGCCCCACCGCGCACAGGATGAGCGCGACGATGACCAGGCCCAAGCCGATCCAGACGGCCCACCAGTCTTCCTTCAGGTAAAGACTCTGCAGGCCTCCGCCGTTCGTTTTTGTGTTTTCAACCATTTGTTCACCCCTCCTTAAGGATGAATGGGTTTTGGTCCCGCGTGGCCCTGCCGCCGCGGTCGCGGCGGCAGGGCAGACCTCTTCAAGCGGCTAGAACTTGAACGCAGAGGAGGTTCTGAACGTCTCGCGCGAGAAGATGTAGTCGTCGATAAGCTTGTCGGAGAACGGGATCCCCGAGATCGAGAAGAAGCGCTCCCATCCGATCCTCTCGATCCACTCGCCGAGACGCTCCCCCTTGCGGGCGTTCGAAGCCCACACCTCGACGATGTGGCGCACGGCTTCGGTGACTTCCGGCCAGCGCGGCGGGTTGTTCGGCAAGAACGGGATGACCATGCGCGAGAAGCTCGGGTCGGTTCGCGCCGTGGACACCTTGCCGCCGACCATGATGGCCAGGCCGTCGTTCTCGGCATCCATGATGTGCATGCCGGGGGACATGGTGTAGCAGTTGCCGCAGTACATGCAGCGCTCGTCCACCACCGAGACGCTCTTGATCTTCGGATCCGGGCGGATGGCGCCCGTCGGGCAGCACGCCACGAGGCTCGGGATCTCGGAGGTCTTGCGCACCGTGTCGTGGTCGATGCGCGGGACGGTGCGGTGGATGGCGACGATGGAGATGTCGCTGCAGTGAGCCGCGCCGCACATGTTCAGGCAGCACGCCATGGCGATGTGCAGCTTGTTGGGCAGCTCGTCGGTGACGAAGTACTCGTACAGGTCGTCCATGACCGCCTTCACGATGCCGGAGGCGTCAGACGCGGGCGTGTGGCAGTGCACCCAGCCCTGCGTGTGGACGATGTTGCTGAGGGAGTGGTGCGTGCCGCCCACGGGGTAGCCGAGCTCCTGGCACCGCTCGATGATGGGCTCGACCTTGCTCTCGTCAGGAGTCAGGAACTCGATGTTGTTTCGGCTCGTGAAGCGCAGATGCCCGTCGCAGAACTCGTCGGCCACGTCGCAGATGTCGCGGATGGCGTCGACGCTCATGAGCCGGGGCTCGCCAGCGCGGACGCTGTAGAGCTCGCCCGCCGGGCCGACGTGCTTGAGCACGCCGGGGCGCACATGCTCGTGGTACTCCCACTTGCCGTAGTTCTCCTTGATGATGTTCGGCAGGTACTGTCGGAAATCCGGAGGCCCGTTGTCGATCATTGCCACTTGGAATCACCTCGCCTTTCTCAATAGCTCGTCATCAGTTCTCAGGTGCGCGCGGCCCTCAGGCCGGCTCGCCCTCTTGCCCTGCAGCCTCCTGCAAGATCTCCTCCTGAGGCCAGAACACGTACGGGTTGGCGCGCGGGCGGTAGACCATCTGGGGCACGGCCTCGAGGCCGACGTCGCGCAGGAACTTGCCCATGCCGATGCGGTAGACCGTCTCGCCGATGCGCTCGCGCGTCTTGCCGTTCTCGTCCCACCAGTCCCAGATGCGGTTGACGAGGTCCTTGAACTCGTCATAGGGAGCCTCCATCTTCATGAAGGGAACGAGCACCCAGGACATGAACGCCGACTTGACGATGGTCGACTTCGCGCCGAGCAGGATGGTGGCACCCTTCTCCTTGCCCTGCTTGACCGCGCGGCCCATGACGTTGACGCAGTGCATGCAGCGCGTGCACTCGTCAGCGTTCACGGTGAGCTCGCCGGTCTCCTGGTCGTAGCGCAAGCAGCGGGTCGGGCACTTCTCGACGACCGCCTCGCGGATGGGAAGACCGCCCTCGGCGTACCTCTTCACCTCGTCCTGGTCGATGGTGAGGGCGTCGCGCCAGGTGCCGATGACCGAGATGTCGGCGCGGGCCGCCGCGGCGACGCAGTCGTTGGCGCAGCCGGACATCTTGATCTTGGACTTGTACGGCCACATCGGGCGGTGAAGCTCGTCCTGGAACTCGTTGGTGATGTCGTAGCACATGTCAAGCGTGTCGTAGCAGGCGTACTCGCAGCGGCCGGGTCCCACGCAGCAGCTCGGCGAGCGCAGGTCGGAGCCCGATCCGCCCAGGTCGTAGCCAGCCTCGGAGAGCTCGTCGAACGTGGGCTGGAGCTCCTCGGTCTTGGTGCCGAGGAAGATGAGGTCGCCGGTGGAGCCGTGCACGTTGGTGATGCCGGAGCCGTGGCGCTCCCAGATGTCGCACAGCTCGCGCAGGGCGTCGGTGTCGTAGAACCAGCCGCTCGGCGCCGCGATGCGCATCGTGTGGAACTCGCTCACGTTCGGGAACTCCTCGGGCAGGTCGGTGTAGCGCCCGACGACGCCGCCGCCGTAGCCCTTCACGCCCACGATGCCGCCGTGCTTCCAATGGCCGATCTTGTCGTGGTAGGAGCGCTCGAGCAGGCCGAGCAGATCGGCGCTCATCTCGCTCTTCTCAGCAGCGCGCTTGATCTCCGTCACGAAGCTTGGCCACGGACCGCTTTCCAGCTCGTCCAGTTGGGGGGTCTTGCTGCTTTCAGTCATAATCCCTCCTTTTGCTTCAGTCAAAACTGCGGAACTACATTTCCATGATGGTTATCGCGCCGCTCGGACACACCGAGATGCACGCCTCGCACCCCATGCACTCCGCCTCGTCGCCAGCCACATACGCGTGCTCGCCGTTGAAGGCGAGGATGTGGGCTGGACACCCGTCGGCACACGAGTCACAGCCAGTGCATGCCTCCTCGTCAATTGACACAATGAACATCGGTTACACCCCCTTCCCCTGATCGGTTTTCGCCGTTTACCAGCACGTCTACAAAACGCGGCTTCACGACAGGTTCTATTTGACCACTAACCTCCTCGCCGCGAAAATACTTTGACTTGATCGGGGGATAGCCTGAGCCTATATCAGGTTGTTTTCCCAGCTCATACAGCGTTTTTCGGGTCCCTGCGAGAGCTTGCCATAGCAAAAACGAATCGTGCGGAAACTGACGTCAAGACGGCGTGCGAGACGCGGGCTGACATGCGCGCGGGCAGGGGCGCAGGCGCCACGAGGGCACGGCTTCGGCGCGCGGGCGAGGCGCGTGCCGGCGCGCTGCGCGAGCGCCCGCGTGGACGTGGCTTCGGCGTGTGGGCGAGGCGCGCGAACGAGCT
>NZ_JAAVTO010000048.1 GCF_013185065.1 Adlercreutzia sp. ZJ473
GCTTGCCTGCGGCCTTGGCCTTGCCGGCCGGCTTCGCCGGGGCTGCGGCGGGCTTGCCGGCGGCCTTCTTCCGCCTGCCCTTCGCCGCCTTGCCCGCGCCGGCGGCCTCGGCCTCGGCCCGCTCCTCGGCGGCGCGCTCGCGGGCCCGCTCCTTCTTGCGGCTCTTCTTCGCCAGCTCGCGCGCGGCCTGGGCGAGCTCGGGGTCGTGCTTGGCGGCGACGCGCGTGGCGCGTGCGGCAGCCTCGGCCGCCGCAGCCTCGAGGTCGAAGCCGGCCACCTCGATGACGGGGATCTTGCGCTTCGTGAACTTCTCGATGGCGGCGAGCTCGGCGGCGTTCTCGGGGCTCGCGAACGACACGGCGAAGCCGCGCGCGCCCGCGCGGCCCGTGCGCCCGATGCGGTGCACGTAGTCCTCGGGCTGGGTGGGCAGGTCGTAGTTCACCACGTAGGCCACGTCCTCCACGTCGATGCCGCGCGCGAGCACGTCGGTCGCCACGAGGATGTCGGTGGCGCCCGAGGCGAAGTTGTCGAGCGCGCGGCGGCGCTGGTTCTGCGAGCGGTCGGAGTGGATGGCCTCGGCCACGAAGCCGGCGCGCTTGAGCTTGCGGCACGCCGCGTCGGCGCGGTGGCGCGTGCGGGCGAACACGATGACGCGCTTGTGCCCGCGTTCGCGCAAAAGCGCCGTGAGCAGGGCGGGCTTCAGGGTGTGCGGCACCTCGGCGACGTACTGGTCCACGGTGTCGGCCGTCTCGCCCTTGACGGCGATCTGCACGAGCGCGGGGTCGCGCAGAAGCGAGCCCACCTGGCTCATGATCGACTGGTCCACGGTGGCCGAGAACAGAAGCGTCTGGCGCGTGGTGGGCGTGGCGGCCACGATCTTGGTGACGGAGGGCAGAAAGCCCATGTCGAGCATGCGGTCGGCCTCGTCGAGCACGAGCACCTCCACCTCCGACAGGCTGACGGCCGCCTGCCCCATGAGGTCGAGCAGGCGCCCCGGCGTGGCGATGAGCACGTCGACGCCGCGCGCGAGGCGCTGGATCTGCGGCGTGAGCGACACGCCGCCCACCACGCTCCCGAGGCGGTGCCCGGTGCGCTTCCCGATGGCCGTGCACACCTCGTCGATCTGCGCGGCGAGCTCGCGCGTGGGGGTGACCACGAGCATGCGCGGCCGCTTGGGCTTCGCCTTCTTCGGCAGGCGCGCAAGGGTGGGCAGCGAGAAGGCGGCGGTCTTGCCCGTGCCCGTCTTGGCGGCGGCGATCACGTCGCGCCCCTCGAGCACGAGCGGCACGGCCTGGGCCTGCACGGGTGTGGGCGCGGTGTATCCGAGGTCGTCGACGGCCGCAAGCGCGGCGGCTGGCAGGCCGAGTTCGGCAAACGTTGTCATGTCCGGGTTGTTCCTTTCGGTGGCGCCCGCGCCTCAAGTCTGCGCGGGCGCGGGTCAGCTAGCGGATGTGGGCGGGCTTGCGCCCCCAGTAGAAATGCAGGAAGTGCTTCTTGCGCAGCCTCACGTCGGTCGAGGGCTCCAGCTCGACGAGCTTGAACGTGGCGCGCGTGATGTCGAGCGCCGCGTCGGGCTTGCGCAGGAACGACGCGTTGACGAGCATCGCGTGCGTCGACTCGGGGTGCGCGTTCACGTGGCGCAGCGTGTCCACGAGCTCGCGCGCCGTGGTGGCGTGCAGGGCCGCGCCCGCCGCGGTGAGCATGCGCACGTTGGCCTTCTCCTGGCCGTAGGCGCGCCCCATGAGGATCATGGGGACGCCCGCGCAGAGGCACTCGGTCACCGTGAGGCCGCCCGACTTGCAGATGACCAGGTCGCTCGCAGCCATGAGCGCGGCCATGTCCTCCACGTACCCGAGCACCGTGACGTTGGCGAGCTCATGGTCGGCCACGAGGCGGCGCGCGTGGCGCGCGTACTCGTCGTCGCTTCCCGCCACGATCACGAGGTGGATGCCCGAGAACGTGTGCAGGTAGGGGATGAGCTGGTCGAGCGCCTCGCGGAAGTGCACGTAGGGCCGCGGCAGCTTCGCGCCGGCGAGCGCGAGCACCACGTGCGCATCATCCGGCAGCGCAAACTGCGCGCGCGTCTGGGCGCGGTCGTAGTCGGTGCGGAAGGCCGGGCGCGTGGGGATGCCCGAGATGAAGATGCGGTCCTCGGGCACGCGGCGCGGGCGCAGCGTCTCGGCCATGTACTCGTTCGCCACGCAGAACAGGTCGGTGTGCAGGTGCGGCCACATCCCCTCCACCTCGTAGTCGGTGGGGACGCACACGATGGGGAAGGACTGGCCCGTGATCATGCGCGCGCTCACGGCCACGTTGGCGGCCACGATGTGCGTGCACACGATGGCAAGTGGGCGCACCGTGCGCACGTACTCGGTGAACTTGGGGTACATGACGCGCGCCCATGCGGTGCCGCCTGCCCACAGAAGCCGCCCGGTGAGGGTGTAGCGCCAGGTGAGGTCGTAGTAGGGGCGCGTGAAGCCCGTGAACATGGAGGCGGTCCGATCGCCGTTGAACACGATGCGCCCGAAGTCGAGGACGTCGAGCACCTCGACCTTCAGGTTGCCGGGGACGTCGATGCCGAGCGCCGCGGCCTCCGCGGCGTCGTCGCGCACGAGCTCCATGGCTTGGGCGACGGCGTTGGCGGCGCTGCGATGCCCCGAGCCCACGGAGGCGTGCACGATGAGCACGCGGGGCTCGCGGTCGGCTTCGACTTCGCTCGATGCGCCTGAAAGGCTGAGTTCCTGAGATTCCATGCGCCTATAATACCGCATTTTGCATGCCGCCGTCGCCCTGCGCCCCCCTAACGGGCGCCCGCTTTGGTAACATAGCTGCTCAGTCTGACAAAGGTTTGCGAAGGAGCTTTCGTGCTTAACGATACACTGACCGCCTGCGAGGGGACGGCGGCGCGCGTCGAGGCGGCTCGGCGCGGCGCCGGCGTGGCGGTGCTCGTGCCCTGCTACAACGAGGCGGTGACCATCGGCAAGGTGGTCGACGACTTCCGGCGCGTGATGCCGGAGGCGGCCGTCTACGTCTACGACAACAACTCCACCGACGGCACGGCGCGGATCGCCCGCGAGCACGGGGCGATCGTGCGCACCGAGAGCCGCCAGGGCAAGGGCAACGTGGTGCGCTCGATGTTCCGCGAGGTGGAGGCCGACTTCTACGTGATGGTCGACGGCGACGACACCTACCCGGCCGAGTCCGCGCCCGACCTGGTGGCGCCCCTGGCCGCGGGCGAGGCCGACATGACGGTGGGCGACCGCCTCTCGAACGGCTCCTACGGCGAGGAGAACGACCGCGCCTTCCACGGCTTCGGCAACGATTTGGTGCGCTGGCTCATCAAGCTCATCTACGGGTTCGCCTTCGAGGACGTGATGACGGGCTACCGCGCCTTCACGCGCCCGTTCGTCAAGACCATGCCGGTGATGTCGTCGGGGTTCCAGATAGAGACGGAGATCTCCATCCACGCGGTGGACAAGCGCTGGCGCGTCGTCGACGTGCCGATCGACTACCGCGACCGCCCCGAGGGCTCCGAGAGCAAGCTGTCCACCTTCACCGACGGCGCCAAGGTGCTCGCGGCCATCGCGAGCCTGTTCAAGGACTGCCGCCCCATGGCGTTCTTCGGGTGGCTGGCGCTCCTGCTCGTGCTGCTCGGGCTGGCGGCGGGCGTGCCGGTGGTCGCGGAGTTCTGGGCCACGGGCCTGGTGGAGAGGCTGCCCACCGCAGTGCTCGCGGTGGCGTTCGTGCTGTGCGGCGCGCTCTCGTTCACGGCCGGCCTCATCCTCGACACGGTGGCGAAGAACAGCCGCAAGCAGTGGGAGCTCGAGGTGTACCGGGTGTACCGCCGCTAGGGAGTGACGAAGGGAAGCGCCCGCGACGGGCGGGATGCGCCCGCGACGGCTGCGGTGGCCTGCCAGCTGGCGCCTGGTCTCGGACTGCGACGGTTGTGCCCGCCTGCCGCCTGCTGCCTGACTTCGGCCTGCGGAAAGTCGCAGGGCAGCGGGGGATCGCAGGCTTGTGGGTATCGTAGGACTAAGGGTTGTGGCGCGCGGGATGCGCCTGTCTACCGCCTGGCTTTCGGCCTGCGGGCCGTGGCGTATGGGATCGTGAGACTGTGGGATTGAGACATGCGAAAGGGCGGGGCCTCGTTGGTCGGGAGCTCCCAGCTGAGGCGCTCCTCAGGCGTTCGCGGTCTCGCCCTTGGCAAGGCATCATAACACGGCTGAGGCGCATGCGCGTATGCGCTCGTTTACATGCTTCTCCGCGAGATGTGCCTGTCTGTTTCGCCTGCTTCTCGCGCCGCGCCTTCCGCAGCGCCGGCCGAGTCCGCGCCTGCGCGGCTTCGCGCTCGCGGGCAGTCCGTTTCGCGGCCCGTACGCAGGGCGTTCCCGTTCGCTTTGCGTGAAAAAGTCGCGCGATCGGCTTGCAAGCAAACGCGCTCTCTGGCATACTGGTACAGCTGTTTTCGCGAGAAGACGCTTGGTCCCCATAGTCTAGAGGTCAGGACGCGGCCCTTTCAAGGCTGAGACACGGGTTCGATTCCCGTTGGGGGCACCATGAAAGACGAGGGCCGATGTTCGCATCGGCCTTTTTCGTACACGCTCTCGGGTGCGTTCTCAGACGCGTTCCCGTGTGCGCTCTTCTCTGCCCTGCGGCGCCTGCGCCTTGCGGGTCGCCGCCGTCGCGCGCGAAGGCAGCTTTGACCCGTTCGCTTGCCGTCAGAGGAGCCGTGCGTGAAAAAGCTCATCGACCAGATAATGAAGTTCGGCGTGGTGGGCGTCATCGCGTTCGTCATCGACTACGGGCTCATGGTGGCCCTGACGGAGCTCTTCGGCGTGAACTACCTCGTGAGCGCCACGATCTCGTTCATCGTGTCGGTGACGTTCAACTACTTCGCGTCCATGCGCTACGTGTTCACGCACAAGGAGGGCATGTCGCGCCGCCGCGAGTTCGTCATCTTCGTGGTGCTGTCGGTGATCGGCCTGCTCATCAACGACGCGCTCATGTGGCTGGGGACGGGCATGCTCGGCATCAGCTACCTCATCACCAAGATCTTCGCCACCGCCGTCGTGATGGTGTGGAACTTCGTGACAAGGAAGAAGTTCCTCGACGCCGGCGACGCGGGGAAGTAAGGGGCGAAGCTCTGGAGCGCGTGCCGTCGAGGCGGACGCGTCGATTCTTCGAAGAGCGGTCGCTTCTCGTTGGGCGCGAAAAGGGAGTTTCGGCAGAAGCTTCTGCCGAAGCGGACGATGCGGGTGCGAAGCCCTGAGCACCGACAACGCCCTATTTCCATCCACGATTCTGGGAAGCTGGATGGAAAACGCCCGTTATCGGCGATCCGAGCCCCGAAAACCACCGACAACGGCGCTTTAGCATCCACTTTTCTCGAAAAAGCACCGATAACGGCCTTGTTTCATCCAGAATCACCTGAGGGGTGGATGGAAAAGCGCCGTTGTCGGTGGTTGGGCTGCAGGCACGCTCTTCCAGGGGCGCACCCCCTCTCCATTGGGCTGCAGGCACGCTCTTCCAGGGGCGCACCCCCTCTCCATTGGGCTGCAGGCACGCTCTTCTAGGGGAGCACCCCTTCTCCATGATTGAGGGGTGAAAAGCGAGCAGGTCAGCGCGCTTTCTTGCGGCTGACCTGCGGAAATAACCTGGTGCCCTCGACTGGATTCGAACCAGCGGCACCTTGCTCCGGAGGCAAGTGCTCTATCCCCTGAGCTACGAGGGCGGGGAGTCGCTTGCGTTGAGGCACGGGGCAACGAAGCCGTCTCATCCGCGTTGCCTTGCGAGCGAACCTGACCATATTACCAAATGCGCGGTGCGCTGCAAGCGAGAAACCCCGTTCGCCAAAATAAGGATAAACCGGGCGCGCGCCGGGTAGGCGCCGGGCAAGCGCGCGGGTTTGTTTCTGCGGAGTTGCGGTGCTTTGGACGGGAGTCGTCGGGAAGCCTTAAAATGGTCGGAGCAACGAGACGGCTTGCCAGCATGGCAGCTGGCAGCGTGATGGTCCGCCGATGCGCCGTCGTGCCAGCGCGGCGGTTTGATTACGCGATGATCCGCTGAAAAGGCGGTTTACAGGTTGAGGGGGAGCGTTCATGGACGAGAGCCAGGGTATGCGCGAGGCGGCAGCTGGCAAGGCGATGGCTGGCAGGACAGCGGCCGGCGAAGCAACGGCCAGCGAAGCGGCAGCTGGCGCGGCGGCGCGCGAGGTGGTGCGGATCGAGCGCATGAGCTACGGCTCGGCGGCGGTGGGGCGCCTGGCGAGCGGCAAGACCGTGTTCGTGGAGGGCGCCGCCCCGCAGGAGACCGTCGAGGTCCAGGTCACCGAGGAGAAGCCCTCCTTCGCCCGCGCCCGCATGACGCGCGTGCTCGAGCCGGCGCAGACGCGCGAGCCTCGGCCCGCCTGCGCGCGCGGCTGCGGGGGCTGCCCGTGGGCGCACCTCGCCTACGCCGCGCAGCTCGAGGCCAAGCGCGCCTGCGTCGTCGACGCGCTCGTGCGCACAGCCCACATGGACGCCGCGCGCGCCGAGGAGCTCGTGGGGGAGTGCGCGCCGAGCAAGCGCCAGTGGGGCTACCGCAACAAGCTCGAGTTCGCCTGCGGCACCGACGCGGCGGGCCGCCTCACGCTGGGGCTCTTCCGCGAGGGCACGCACGACTTGGTGTCGGTCGACGCCTGCCCGCTTGCCGTCCGCTTCATCGAGCGCGCGCCGAAGGCCCTACGCGGAGCGCTGCGTTACCTGCAGGGCTCGCAGGACCTGGGCATCTTCCGCGTGGGGGTGCGCGCGAGCCTGCGCACGAAGAGCACCGAGATCGCGCTGTGGACGCCGCCGAGCGCGTTCCCGCGCGCCGCGGTCGCCAAGACCCTGAAGGACGCCGTCAAGGCCACGTCGGTGGTGCGCGTGCTCGCCGAGCCGGGGTGCGCGCGCAAGGTGAAGAAGGTGGAGGTGCTCGACGGGCGCGGCCTGTGGGAGGAGAGCGTGTGCGACGCGCGCTTCCTCACGAGCGCGCCGTCGTTCTTCCAGGTGAACACCGCCCAGGCCGAGAAGCTCGTGAAGCTCGTCATGGAGGGGCTCGAGGTTTCCCCGGGCATGTACGTGGCCGACCTGTACGCGGGCGGCGGCACGTTCTCCATCCCGCTCGCGCAGGCGGGCGCCGACGTGGTGGCCGTCGAGGTGGCGGGCTCGTCCGTGCGCGACCTGCGCCGCAACGCGGACGCGAACAAGGCGTTCGTGGAGGCCGTCTGCGGCGACACCGCGCGCGAGCTGCCCGAGCTCGGCGAGCTCGACGCGCTCGTGGTGGACCCGCCGCGCGCGGGGCTCGCCCGCGGCGTGGTGGACTCGATCGCGGCCGCGGGCCCTGCGCGCGTGGCGTACGTGAGCTGCGACCCCCAGACCTGGGCGCGCGACGTCGCGCTCTTCGAGCAGCGCGGCTACCGCCTCGTGAGGGCCACCCCCGTCGACCTCTTCCCGCAGACCTACCACGTGGAGACCGCGAGCATCCTCGCACGTGAAGATTGCTAGGTTTTTGCCCGTCGGGCCTTCATTGTTGGTAGAATTTCAGATCGTATGTAATTAGTTCTAATGGCGCATGCGCGCGACGGCGGGCCCCGGGCGGGTTCGCGGCGGGTCCCGGCGGACCTGGGCGCGCGGGCGCCGCTGACGGAAGAGGAAACGCTATGGCACTCTACACCCCCGCGTACCAGCCCACCGGCGACGAGATCGCGGTGCTCACCACGTCGAAGGGCACCATCCGCGTGCAGCTGGCCGGCAAGGACGCCCCCATCCACGTGGGCAACTTCGTCGAGCTCGCGCAGAAGGGCTTCTACGACAACCTCAAGTTCCACCGCTACGTGCCGGGCTTCGTCATCCAGGGCGGCTGCCCCACCACGCGCGACCTCACGCCCGAGCAGGTGATCAACGAGGGCTCGCGCCGCGGCTGCGGCACCGGCAACCCGGGCTACTCCATCAAGGAGGAGTTCACCACCAACCCGCACAACGAGCACAACGACGGCACGCTGGCCATGGCCCGCTCGTCCAACCCCAACTCCGCGGGCTCGCAGTTCTACTTCTGCCTGGGCGCCCAGCCCATGCTCGACGACGGCTACACGGTGTTCGGCCAGACCGTCGAGGGCATGGACGTCATCGGCAAGCTGCGCGTGGGCGACGTCATCGAGTCCGTCGTGATCGAGAACGCAGCCGAGTAGGACGCCTCCTCTTCGGCACAGTCAACTAAGATCAGAGGAACAAAGTGAACAACGAGCTATTCAATCGAGCCAACGCCCAGTACCAGCAGCGTGACTTCCAAGGCGCGCTCATCGGGTTCACCGACTGCCTGCAGGACGCCAGCGCCCCGCTCGCTCCCGGCGAGATGGGCCTTCTGTACCACCGCATCGGCAACTGCCTGGTGAAGCTGAAGAACCCCGCCGAGGCCATCCAAGCCTACACGCAGGCCACGGCCGACGCGGCCTACGGCGCGCTCGGCACGGTGGAGTGCAACCTCGGCATGGCGTACGCCTCGCTGCGCGACTACGAGAACGCGGTGGGCCGCTTCGAGGCCGCGGTGGCCGACGACGGCTACGACACGCCGTTCAAGGCGTACATGGGCATGGGCAACGCTCTGATGAAGCTCGGCAAGAGCGCCGAGGCGGGCGTGGCCTTCCGCGAGGCCGCGCTCGACGAGGCCAACCCCGACCCCACGCGCGCGCTTTTGAACCTGGGCGTGTGCTTCATGGCGCTCAACCGCCCCGCCGACGCGGTGGCCTCCTACGAGAGCGCGCTGCAGTTCGACATGGCCCCCGACACGCGCAACAAGCTGCTCGCGAGCCTCGGCCAGGCGCACGTGGCCTGCGGCCAGATGGAGAAGGCCGTCGAGGCGTTCGAGGGTGCCATCGCCGACAAGACCTACTTCCTGTCCGACTCCGCGAGCGTCGACTACCAGCGCGCGGTAGGCGCGGTGGCCCAGGGCACCTCCGAGCTGACTCAGGTGCTCGACTTGGCCGACATCTCGGGCCTCGACGTGTCGGCTGAGGGCGACCCCCTCTACGAGGACGACTACGCCGCCGACCCCTTCTACTACGACGAGGGGTACGACCAGAACGCGGGCGCCTACCCGGGCTACGTCGGCGCCTACCAGGGCGACGAGGACCGCTTCTTCAACGCCTCCGAGGAGGAGCTCGAGCAGTGGTCGCGCGGCCTGGCCAAGCAGGACCGCAAGCGCCGCAACGTGGGGCTCAAGATCCTCGTGGCGCTCATCGTGGTGATCGTGCTGGCGTTCGCCGGCGCGGTGTTCGCCTACAGCCAGGGCTACGGCTTCCCCACGCAGGAGACCGTGGCCAAGCAGCTGTTCGCCGACCCCGAGGCGGCCAAGGCGAGCCTGTTCGCGAACATGGACGAGGCTGACGTCGACTCCATGCTCGACCCGGTGGTGACCGACGCGGACGCCACCGTCGACGGCGTGAACCGCTCCATGAGCGACTCGGAGGTGTTCGTCACGGCCTCCACCGAGCAGGGCGGCGACGTTACGTACCGCCTGAGCATGGTGCGCGACATGATCGGCTGGAAGATCTCCAACGTGGAGCTGTACTTCCCCAGCCAGAACTAGGGAGACGCGGCGGCTGCGGGCCGCCGCGCTTGACTTCGAGCATCGGCGGCGCCCCGGGCGGGCCCCGCGCCCCTCCGCGCGCGTCGCCAGCTAATAGAGAGACAAGATCGAAAGGAAACCCATGGCAATCCAGAAGACCTACTCCATGATCAAGCCGGACGGCGTGCGCAACGGCCACATCGGCGAGATCATCAACCGCTTCGAGCGCGCCGGCCTCACCGTCGAGCGCATGGAGCTCGGCATGGTCACCCCCGAGCAGGCGAAGGCCAACTACGCCGAGCACGAGGGCAAGCCGTTCTACGAGGGCCTCATCGCCTACATCACCTCCGGCCCGGTTGTGAAGATGGTCATCTCCGGCGAGGGCGCCGTCGCCAAGTGCCGCTCCCTCATGGGCGCCACCAACCCGGCTGAGGCTGCCCCCGGCACCATCCGCGGCGACTTCGGCCTGATCATGGACGAGAACGTGATCCACGGCTCCGACAGCCCCGAGTCCGCCGAGCGCGAGATCGGCATCTTCTTCGCGTAAGACGCTTCGCTTGCCCTGAGGGGCGAGAGGGCCGTAATGAAGGCCGACGCTGCGGCGTCGGCCTTTTCGTTTTGGCCGCTAGGCAGAATGTTGCGGGCCGGGAGCAGGCGCGGGGTTTATCATGGGGGCACGCGACAACCCCAAGACGAGACAAGGACACGCGCGTATGCTCTATCGAGTCATCGATGCGAGCGAGCTTCCCTCGCTGGTGTCGGCTTTCATGGAGACGTATGAGGTGGTGGCGCCTGTGCGCAGCGGGCGCAGCTATGCCTTCGAGGTTATCGAGTCGTTCGACGACATCGTGCTCGACTACCCGACCACCATCACGTCGCTCAAGAAGTACTACCTTCCCCCGCGCGAGACGCTGTTCGAGTTCGACAAGGACGGCAACGAGGTGCGCGACTTCGAGATGCGCGTCAAGCCGCGCGTGCTCTTCGGCGCGCACGCCTGCGACATCAACGCGCTGAACTGCCTGAACAGCGTGTTCGAGGACGCGCGCTACCCCGACCCCTACTACGAGGCGCACAAGGCGGCCACCATGGTGGTGGGCGTGAGCTGCATGCCGTCCGAGGGCTGCTTCTGCCACCTGCTCGACTCCGACGAGGCGCGCAACGGCTACGACCTGTTCCTGCAGGACATCGGGGACCGCTACCTGGTGTCCATCGGCAGCGTCGAGGCGGCCAACATCCTCGAGAGCGCGTGCAGCCCGCGCGAGGCCACCGACGAGGACCGCATCGCGTTCCGCCAGGCCACGCGCCGCCGCCAGGCCGCGTTCAACCCCGAGATCCCCGACATCCAGGAGATCCCCATGCTCATGGACGCCTTCCACTCCGACCCGTTCTGGGAGGAGCTCGGAGGGCGGTGCCTCTCGTGCACGGCGTGCTCGAGCGTGTGCCCGACGTGCTACTGCTTCGACATCTGCGACACGCTCGACCCCGACGGCAAGTCCGGGCGGCGCGAGCGCGTGTGGGACGCCTGCACGAGCCCGCAGTTCGCGCAGGTGGCCGGCGGGTACAACTTCCGCGCCGACGGGCGCAACCGCGTGCGCCACCGCATGTACCACAAGCTCAACGGCTTTCTGTCCGCTCACGACCGCAACCTCTGCGTGGGCTGCGGGCGCTGCGTGTACGCCTGCAAGGCCGACATCTCGCCCATCGAGGTGCTGAGGTTCTTCGAGCGAAAGGGGGCCGAGAATGCCTAGGAGCACCAGCGTGGTCGTGCACCCCTTCCGCGACTCGGGCGCGCCGCAGACCGGCGCCGAGATGATGCGCGCGAACCCGTACCGCCCGTGGCCGGCGCGCATCACGAGCATCACCGAGCTCACCGCCACCGAGAAGCTCTTCGAGTTCCGCCTCGTGGACGAGCGCATCCGCAACGCGTTCCACCACGAGCCCGGGCAGTTCGTGGAGGTGTCCATCTTCGGCGTGGGCGAGGCTCCCATCTCCATCACGAGCTCGCCGTCGAAGAGCGGCTTCATCGAGCTGTGCGTGCGCCGCGCCGGCACGTTCACCGAGCGGCTGCACCAGATGCAGTGCGGCGACATCGTGGGCATCCGCGGGCCCTACGGGCGCCCGTTCCCCTTCGAGCAGATGAAGGGGCACGACATCCTGCTCGTGGCGGGCGGCCTCGGCATCGCGCCCCTGCGCTCGCTCATCAACAACATCCACGACGAGCGCTCCGAGTTCGGCCGCGTCACCATCATCTACGGGTCGAAGAACCCCTCCGAGGTGATGTTCCGCAGCCAGTTCGAGATGTGGCGCCACCGCAAGGACTTCGACCTGTACCTGACGGTCGACCATCCCGACGAGACGTGGGACGGCGAGGTGGGCCTGGTCACCAAGCCCTTCGAGCACCTTGAGATCGACGCGTCGAGCACCTACGGCGCGGTGTGCGGGCCTCCGGTCATGTACAAGTTCGTGGTCGAGGAGATGCGCAAGAAGGGCATCAGCTACGACCACATCTACATGAGCTTCGAGCGGCACATGAAGTGCGGCATGGGCAAGTGCGGCCACTGCCAGATCGGGCACCAGTACTGCTGCATCGACGGGCCCGTGTTCAACTACTGGGAAGCCAAGAACATTCAGGGGTCGATGTAAATGCAGAACTTGACGAACAGCGCCGAGGAGGCGCGCATGCCGCGCGTGGTATTCGTGGGGCTTGCGAGCTGCTTCGGCTGCCAGATCAACATCACGAACGCCGAGGCCCACCTCGTCGACGTGCTCGGGCAGATCGACCTGCGCTACTGGCAGCTCACGCACTCCGAGCCCATGCCGGAGGAGTTCGACGTGGCCGTCGTCGAGGGCGCCGTCACCACCGAGGAGGCCGTGAGCACGCTGCTCGAGGTGCGCCGCCGCGCGTCGGCGGTCATCAGCATCGGCGCGTGCGCTGCCACGGCGGGCATCCCCGGCATGGCCGCGGAGGGCTACCTGACGCGTCCCGTGCAGGTGTACGGCGAGCACGTCCCCGAGGCGTGCGGCACCATGTGCGCGCCGCGCCCGGTGAGCTCGGTGATCGACGTCGACTTCGAGGTGGCGTGCTGCCCGGTCGACCCGCTCGAGTTCGTGCGCGTGCTCCAGCAGGCGCTCTACGGCTCGAACAGCTTCCGCCGCACTTCGACGCTGTGCGGCGAGTGCAAGCGCAACGAGCGCGGCTGCTTCTACGGCCGCGAGACGCTGTGCCTGGGGATGGTGACGCGCTCCGGCTGCGGCGCGCGCTGCCCGAACCTGGGGCGCCCCTGCAACGGGTGCGCGGGCCTCTCGCCGGACGCGAACGTGCCCGCCGCGCGGCGCGTCTGCGAGCGCTCGGGCGTGCCGGTGGCGCGCTTCGACGAGGCGCTCGAGATGTTCAACCAGACAAACCCCGCCATTTCCGCCTAGCTGCCAGCTGCGCACGTCAGCTGCCGCACGAGTGAAGGACGTTTGAGCTATGAGCAAAACCGCCATATCCGTGGATCACGTCGCCCGCATCGAGGGGCACGGCGACATCCGCCTGGTCATCGAGAACGGCGAGGTCACCTCGTGCGAGCTCGCCGTGGTGGAGCCCGCGCGCCTGTTCGAGAGCATGGTGCGCGGCCGCCGCTTCGAGGAGGTGCCCTACATCGCCTCGCGCGTGTGCGGCATCTGCTCGTCGAGCCACGTGGTCACCGACCTGCGCGCCATCGAGCAGGCCTTCGGCGTCGAGGTGTCCGACCGCACGCGCGCGCTGCGCGAGCTTCTGGTGTACGGGAGCTACCTGCAGAACCACGCGACGCACCTGTTCGTGTTCGCCGCGCCCGACTTTCTGGGCCACAAGAGCGTGTTCCCGCTGGCCGACGCCAACCCGGAGCTGTTCGACGACGCGCTCTCGCTGAAGGCGCTCGGCAACGAGCTGTGCACGAAGGTAGGCGGGCGCTCCATCCACCCCATCACGGCGGTGGTGGGCGGCTTCACGCACGAGATCTCGTCTGGCGAGTACCTCGAGCTGGCCGAGAAGCTCGAGGCCGCGCAGCCCTTCGCGCTGGCCGCGGTCGATTTGTTCAACGACTTCGACGTGGTCGACGTGCAGACCGAGGGCGACATGCTCGCCATGGTGGCGCCGGGCGCCTACCCGGTGATCGACTCCGACACGGCGCGCTTCGTGCGCAGCGGCGTGGAGTTCGACGCCGCCCGCGTGGACGAGGCCGTCGAGGAGTACGCGGTGGGGCACTCGGCGGCGTTCTGCGCGCGCGTGCGCGCGACGGGCGCGCCCTACATGACGGCGGCGCTCGCGCGCATCAATGCCTCGTGGAACGAGCTGTCCCGCACGGCCCGCTTCGCGGCGGCCAAGGCGGGGCTGCGCCCGCCCGAGTACAACCCGTTCGCCAACAACGTGGCGCAGGCGGTCGAGATCGTGGACGCGCTCGAGCGGTGCGCGGCGCTGTGCCGGCGCCTGGCCGAGCCGGCGGGCGCGGCGTTCGCGGGCTCGAGCGAGCCGGTGGCGTTCGAGGTGCGCGCGGGCCGGGGCGTCGGGTTCACGGAGGCCCCGCGCGGCGCGCTGTTCCACGAGCTCGAGCTCGACGACGACGGGCGCGTCCTGCGCGCGAGCATCATGACGCCCACGGCGCAGAACATCGCGAACCTCGAGGCCGACATGCGCCAGCTCGCCGGGAAGCTCGTCTCGGCCGGGGAGTCGCAGGAGGTCATCCAGCTCGAGGTGGAGAAGCTCGTGCGCGCCTACGACCCCTGCCTGAGCTGCAGCGTCCACTAGGGAGGCGCGAGCGCGCCGCGGCTGTATCTGCGGCAGGCCGCGGCCGCGGCGCTGAGCTGGCGGGGCGCCTTCGGGCGCGCGAGCGGAACGCGTCGCGCGGGGCGCTCTCGGGCGCGCATGCGGCATGCGCCGCGCATGCGCCGCGCGCATGCCCGAGGATTGTTCCCCCTGTGGATTTTCGCCTGCGGTTGAGGGGCTATGATAGAATTTTGGTCTATCTGTACGACCCAATCAGAAGGGTAATTTCGCATGTCCTTCTTAGACGCGTTCTCGAGCCTGACCGGTCAGATGTCCGCCGACATGGCCATCGACCTCGGCACTGCCAACACGCTCGTCGCCATCACGGGCGAGGGCATCGTCATCAACGAGCCCTCGGTCGTCGCCATAGAGAAGAGCACGCACCGCGTGCTCGCCGTGGGCCATGAGGCCAAGAACATGATCAACCACACGCCCGACGCGTTCTCGGCGGAGCATCCGCTGAAGGACGGCGTGATCGCCGACTACGACGTTACGGAGGCCATGCTCTCCGCGTTCATCAACAAGGCGTCCGAGCGCAAGTACCCCTGGCAGCCCAAGCCCCGCATCGTCATCTGCATCCCGTGCGGCGCCACCTCGGTGGAGAAGCGCGCGGTGTTCGAGGCGGCCATCCAGGCCGGCGCGCGCCAGGCCTACCTCATCGAGGAGCCCATGGCGGCCGCGATGGGCGCTGACCTGCCCGTCACCGAGCCGACGGGCTCGATGGTCGTCGACATCGGCGGCGGCACCACGGAGGTGGCCGTCATCTCGCTCGGCGGCATCGTCACCTCCAGCTCGCTGCGCCTGGCGGGCAACCGCCTCGACGAGGCCATCGCCATGCACCTGCGCGACCTGCTCGGCATCAAGATCGGCGAGCGCACGGCCGAGATCATCAAGATCAAGATCGGCTCCATCCTGCCGTTCGAGGACGGGCGCGAGCGCGACATGATCATCTCAGGCCAGGACGTCTACACCGAGCAGCCCAAGGAGGTCACCATCCAGTCGGAGGACGTGCGCGCGGCCCTGCAGGCGCCCATCGAGGAGATGGTCATCCACATCAAGGACACGTTCAAGACCACCAACCCCGACCTGGCCTCGGACATCATCCAGAACGGCATCCTGCTCACGGGCGGCGGCGGCCTGCTGTCGGGCCTCGACCGCTACCTCACCGACAAGCTCGAGATCCCCGTGTGGGTGTCCGAGACGGCGCTCACCAACGTGGTGTCGGGCTGCCTGAAGGTGCTCGAGACGCCCACGGCGCTGCGCCAGACGCTCATGCGCTCCAAATAGGGCTTCGCGTCTCCGCATGGCGTTGAACTTCCAAGACAGAGGATCGGCATCCGCCACGCGGGTGCTTCTCGTCGTGCTCGTGGTCGTCTCCATCGCGTGCATGACGGTCTACGCGCGCGAAGGCGCCGGCGGGCCCCTGCACGCGGTGCAGAGCGCGTTCGCGGGAGCCGCCGCGCCGTTCAAGGCGGCGGGCACGGCGGTCGGCGCGGCGGGGGAGGGCGCCGCTGAGGCGATGGCCGACGCCACGGCCTCCGAGGAGACGCTCACGGCCCTGCGCGAGCGCAACGCCGAGCTCACCGAGCTCGTCACGCAGGCCGAGGAGTACCGCCTCGAGGCGGAGCGCCTGAGCGGCCTGCTCGAGCTCAAGAGCAAGTACCAGGTCGACGGCGTGTCGGGGCGCGTGATCGGGCGCTCCACCGACGCGTGGAACCAGCGCGTGACCATCGACGTGGGCACGTCCGACGGCGTGGAGCCGGGCCTCACCGTGATGGGGCCCGCGGGCGTGGTCGGCCAGGTGGTGTCGGCGAGCCCGGGCTCCGCCGAGGTGCGCCTGCTCACCGACCCGCAGTCGGGCGCGGCCGCCGTGGTGCAGTCCTCGCGCGCCGAGGGCGTGGTGCGCGGCTCCTTGGCGGGCCTGCTGTACCTGGAGAACGTCGACGCCGACGTGACGCTCTCCGTGGGCGACGTGGTGCTCACGAGCGGCCTGGGCGGGAGCTACACGCGCGGCCTGCTCATCGGCACCATCGTGCGCGTGGACGGCAACGCCAACGACGGCACGCGGCGCGTGATCGTGTCGCCGAACGAGCAGGCCACCTCCTTCGAGGAGGTCATCGTGGTGAAGAGCGCCGCAGCCGACAGCGCGAGCGGCAGCTCGGGCGGCGGCTCGGGCGACGCAGGCAGCGGCTCGGGCGGCAGCGCTTCGAGCAGCTCCAGCTCTGCCGGCTCCGCCGGCTCGGCGGCCGGCAACGGGGGAGGTGGGCAGTAGCATGGACAACGGCGAGCGCATAGCCGCGGGCGTAGGCGCGGCCATGGCCGTGCTCCTGCAGGTCGTCGTGGCGCCCCACATCGCGCTGTTCGCGGCGGTGCCGAACTTCATGCTGGCCTACGCGCTCGTGATCGCCGTGACGCGCGCGCAGTCGTGCGGGCTCGTCATGCCCTTCGTGCTCGGCCTCCTGTTCGACCTCATCGGCGGCGGCCCGGTGGGGGCCTGCGCGCTTCTTCTCGTTCTGGCAACGTTTCTGCTCTCCCGCGCCTCGGCGCTCGTGGACAACGGCACCCTGTTCATGCCGCTTGCGATGCTGCTCGTCTCGTCGCTTGCGGTCGAGCTGCTCTACGGCGTGCTGCTCATGGCGTGCGGCATGGACGTGAGCCCGCTCCAGGCGCTCGTCTACCGCGGCCTGCCGTGCGCGCTCTACGACGCCGTCATCGGGCTCGTCATGTTCCCGCTCGTCGTGCGCTTCGTCGTTCGCCGCGGCACCCAGCAGCCCGGAACGCCCACGATACTCTAGCGAGGAGGTGCGCGGAATGCTCACAGCCATCATCGCGGCCGTCATCGCCGCGCTCGTCGTCATCGCCGTCGTCATCGCCGTGCTCGTGGTGCGCGCCAACAACGCCGCGCCGAAGGCGGGCTCGGGCAAGAAGGTGGCCCAGCTCGACACCGTCGGCGTGGGCTCGTCGCCCTTCGAGAAGCAGTCGGGCGCGAAGTCCGCGCTCGCGGGCGAGGTGCACGTGCCCACCGACGCCGCCGCCGCGAAGAAGCCGAGCGACTCGCTCTCGAGCCGCTTCGTGGGCCTCGGCGTGTTCTCCGCCGGCATCTTCGCCGCGCTCGCCACGCGCCTGTGGGGCATGCAGGTCATGTCGAGCGCGCAGTACGCCTCCGACGCCGAGGAGAACCTCTACGCCACCGTGTCCACCCCCGCGCCGCGCGGGTGCGTCTACGACGCCACGGGGGTGGCGCTCGTGACCAACCGAGCGAGCCAGACGGTCCTGGCCGACCCCGACGTGATCGACGACAACGACGTGGTGCGCCGCCTGTCGGCCGTGCTCGGCCTGCCCGCGAACATCGTGCGCAAGCGCATCAGCGACACCACGGCGGGCGCGCAGAGCCAGCGCGTGGTGGCGGACGACGTGCGCCTGCGCGACGTGGCCTTCATCTCCGAGCACGCCGACGCCTTCCCCGGCGTGTCGGTGGAGTCGCGCACCGTGCGCGAGTACCCCTTCGGCGCCCTGTGCGCGCACGCGCTCGGCTACACCGGCGCGCCGACCGAGGACCTGCTCGAGACGTCCGTCGACGGGCGCACCATCAAGGCCACCGACACCGTGGGCCTGTCGGGCATCGAGGCGTACTACGACAACGTGCTCTCGGGCGACCACGGCCAGCGCAAGGTGATGGTGGATGCGGAGGGCAACGTGGAGGACGTCGTGAGCGAGACGCAGCCCTCGAAGGGCTCGGACGTGCACCTCACCATCAACGCGGCGGCCCAGTACGTGGCCGACTCGCTCCTGGCCTCCACCATCGCGCCCGCAGGCGACATCGGCACGGGCAGCGGCGTGGCCGGCTCGGTGGTGGCCATGGACGTGCGCGACGGCTCGGTCATGGTGATGGCGAGCTACCCCACGTTCGACCCGGCGAACTTCACCGGCGGCATCTCCCAGGACATCTGGGACCTCTACACCACCGAGGAGTCGCACTCGCCGCTCACCAACCGCTCCGTGGCCGGGCAGTACGCGGCCGCGTCGACCTACAAGGCGTTCACCTCCATGGCGGGCCTGCACCACGGGTTCGCCACGAAGACGAGCACGTGGGCGTGCGGCGGCTCGTGGGACGGCTTCGGCTCGGGCGACGTGCAGAAGTGCTGGCTGCTCACCGGGCACGGCACGCTCGATCTGCGCGGGGGCATCGTGCACTCGTGCGACGTGGTGTTCTACGAGATCGCGAAGGCGTTCTACGATCACGGCCCGAACGGCACGGGCGAGCTGTCGGAGACGGCGCTCCAGGACTACCTGGCCAAGTACAACTTCGGCAAGACCACCGGCGTCGACCTCGATGGCGAGCTCGCGGGGCGCATCCCCACGCCGGAGTGGAAGGCCGAGCAGTGGCGCAACGTGCCCTCCGAGGCGGTGTGGCGCGGCGGCGACTACACCAACATGATCATCGGCCAGGGCGACGTGCTCGTCACGCCCCTGCAGATGGCCTGCGCCTACGGCGGCATCGCCACGGGCAAGATCATGCGCCCGCACCTGCTGAAGGAGGTGCGCAACGCCCAGGACGACGCCGTGGTGAAGGCGTCGGCGGAGGTGGTCTCGGAGCCTGACGTGAACGAGGACCACCTGGCCTACGTGCGCGACGCGCTGCGCGGGGTGATCACCGACAACGCGGGCTCGGCGCGCGTGTTCAACGAGCAGGGCCTCGAGGCCGCGGGCAAGTCGGGCACGGCCGAGCACACCGACCGCCCCGACGACGCGTGGTTCGCGGCGTACGCGCCCTACGACGACCCGCACTTCGTGGCCACCTGCATCATCGAGCAGGGCGGCGGCGGCTCCGACACCGCGGGCCCCATCGTGGCGGCAGTGCTCGGCGCGCTCATGCGAGCCGAGGCGGGCGAGGCGGGCGAGGTCAAGCGCGTGGCCGGCTCGACGGGCAAGTCCGTCGCGGTGGCGTTCACCGGCGGCACGGGCCGCACGGACTAGGGAAGGGAGGCAGGCCATGGCACGACTTCCCCAGATCGACGCGCTGCGCACGCCTGACGTGAAGCGCTCCGCCGCCGCCCGCCCGCAGACGGGGATCTTGCGGTGGGTGAACGTCCCCTTCGTGGCGATCGTCGCGGTGCTCGTCACGTTCGGCCTCGTCATCTGCTGGTCGGCGGTGGAGACCGACGCCGACTACAGCTTCGCCAAGCAGCTCGGCGGCGTGGCGGCGGGACTCGTCCTCATGGGGCTCGTGTGGCGCTTCGACTACCGCAAGCTCGCGAACATGACCACGGCCTTCCTCGTGGTGAACGTGGTGCTCATCCTCTCGCCGCACCTGCCGGTGATCGGCGTGACCACCATGGGCGCCACCTCGTGGATCAACATCGGCATGCAGGTGCAGCCCGGCGAGTTCGCGAAGGTCACGGTGGTGCTGTTCGCGGCGAGCCTCGTGGCGCGCTACGGCGGCACGCTCGACGACGCGCGCGAGTACGTGAAGGTGCTCGGCCTGCTCGCCATCCCGTTTCTGTGCATCATGACCCAGCCCGACCTGGGCACGGGCCTTGTGTATTTGTTCATCTCGGGCACGGTGCTCGTGATGGGCGGGGCCAAGCGGAAGTACCTGCTCATCACGCTGGCGGCCGGCATCGCGGCGGTGGCCTGCGTGTTCGCCGTCGACGAGCTGCTGAAGTACCAGACCGACTCGGGCGCGTGGGAGTACCGCCTGCTCAAGCAGTACCAGCGCAACCGCCTGCTCGTGTTCCTCGACCAGGACGGCGCGAACATGACCGACGAGGGCTACAACCTCGCGCAGGCCAAGATCGCCATCGGCTCGGGCGGGCTCTTCGGCAAGGGGCTTCTGAGCGGCAGCCAGTCGACCATGGGCTTTCTGCCCGAGGCGCCCACCGACTTCATCTTCTGCGTGCTCGCGGAGGAGACGGGCTTCGTGGGCACGATGGCCCTGCTCGCCCTCTACGTCGCGCTCATTCTGGTAAGCTTGTCCATAGCGAGGAACTGCGACAACCTGTTCGGCATGCTGGTGGTGTGCGCCATCGTGGGCATGTGGCTGTTCCAGATACTGGAGAACGTGGGCATGTGCTGCGGGCTCATGCCCATCACGGGCATCCCGCTGCCGTTCGTGAGCTACGGCTCGTCGTTCATGGTGGTGAACTTCGTGATGCTGGGGCTCATCGGCTCGGTGTGGTCCCATGAGAGCGCCCTCGGGAAGGGAGGCAACTATGCAACTGCCCGTTGACATTCCCGCCGTGATCAAGGCGGCGACTGACATCGAGACGGCCGCGAAGACGCCGCTGGCGGTGTCGGTCCTCATCGACGACGAGGCCCCGGGCGACGTGGTGGGGCACGTGCGCTCGGCGTTCGCGAGCGCGGGGCGGCACACGCGCGTGACCATCAGCTACCTCGACGAGCGCCCCGTGGTGCCCTACGAGGCCGACGACATGGCGGTCATCGTGGCGGGCACCTCCGATTTCATAGGGGCGCAGGCCGCGTGCCTGCGCGAGGCGGGCATCCCCGTGATGGTGGCGACCACCATGCCGGGCCTCGTGCGCGACATGGCCGAGGCGTTCGGCACGCCGATCCCCGAGGGCGACATCGTATCGCCCGTGCGCGCGTCGTCGCGCGCCGGCGAGGCGGCGGGCAAGCTGGCCGCGCGCGTGGGGCTGCGCGCCGCGGG
>NZ_JAAVTO010000049.1 GCF_013185065.1 Adlercreutzia sp. ZJ473
GGGGCGCCGGCGGGCAGCGCCCGCGCCCGCGCCGCCCCCGTCCCGCGCTTGCCTCGTCCTGCCGCCGCGGCTGCCCCCGTCCCGCGCTCCCTCAATTTCCCCTGCGTGGGGGCTTGGAATCCCGCGGATCCTGTGTTATCATGACTAACACTGTCGCGCTGGTGCGCTTAATACTTTTCGTTTTCGAGGAAAGTGGGCTTGTCCCGCTTTCTTTTGTTGTTAGGGCACTTCAGCGCGAGACGTCAGGTCCGACGCGAGGTCAGAGGAGGTGCGCGTGCTCAGCGCGAAAGAGAGAAAGCTGCTTGAGGCGCTTGAGCCGCGGGCGGCTCAGGAGGGCATCGAGATCGTCACCATCGAGGTGGTGGGGGCCAAGAAGTCCCCGACCATCCGCGTGTACGTCGACGCGGACGGCGGCGTGAGCTTCGACGTGCTCGCCGCCTCCCAGAAGTGGATGGGAGACATCCTCGAGGTGATCGACCCGTTCCCCGGGGCGTACGTGCTCGAGGTATCCTCTCCCGGCATCGACCGCCCGCTGCGCACGCGCGAGCACTTCGAGCGCTTCGCCGGCGAGACGGTCTGCGTTAAGACCAAGAGCCCCGTCGACGGCCGCAGCTCGCTTACCGGCGAGCTGTGCGGCATGGTCGGCGACGACGTCGCGCTTGACGTCGACGGCACGCAGGTCCGCGTGCCCCTCGGTGTTATCAAACGTGCCCGCGTGAAGGGCACGATCGACTTCAGCTCATAGGAAGGAAAGCGAAGACGATGGCAACTTCAGAACTGATCGAGGCTCTGCAGGCGTTGGCCCACGAGCGCAAGATCGACGAGTTTTACCTGATCGAGCGCCTGGAGGCGTCGCTGGCGAAGAGCTATCAGCATATCCTGGACCTCGAGTGGGACGCGCGCGTGACCATCGACCGCCAGACCGGCCACATCTACGTGTACGAGCTCGTGCCCGTCGGCGAGCCCGACGAGGAGACCGGCGAGTACGCCGAGTTCGAGGAGCGCGACGTCACGCCCGACGACGTGAGCCGCATCGCCGCCCAGAACGCCAAGAGCGTCATCTCGTCCATCGTGCGCGACGCCGGCCGCCAGTCCATCTACGAGGAGTTCTCCGACCGCGTGGGGGACCTGGTCACGGGCACGGTGCTGCAGGGCACGCCGGACTTCACCATCATCAAGATCCGCGACGGCGTCGAGGCCGAGCTGCCGCACTACGACGTGAAGCGCTCCAACGGCGAGCGCAACGAGCGCCCGTCCAACGAGCACTACCGCCACAACCAGCGCATCAAGGTGCTCATCATCGAGGTGCGCGACCCGAACTCCGACGCCCCCCGCGCCCGCGGCGAGCAGGCGCGCCCGCCCATCGTGGTGTCGCGCACCCATCCTGACCTGATCCGCCGCCTGTTCGAGATCGAGGTCCCCGAGATCTACGACGGCGTGGTGGAGATCAAGTCCATCGCCCGCGAGCCCGGCGCGCGCTCCAAGGTCGCCGTGGCCTCCCGCGAGGCGAACCTCGACCCGGTCGGCGCCTGCGTGGGCCCGAAGGGCAGCCGCGTCCGCATGGTGGTCGAGGAGCTGCGCAACGAGCGCGTCGACGTGATCCAGTGGAACGACGACCCGGCCGTCTACGTGGCCAACGCGCTGTCGCCGGCGAAGGTGTCGCACGTGACCATCGACGAGCCGAACCACTACGCCACCGTGGTGGTCCCCGACGACCAGCTCTCGCTGGCCATCGGCAAGGAGGGCCAGAACGCCCGCCTCGCCGCGCGCCTCACGGGCTGGCACATCGACATCAAGTCGGCGAGCTTCTCGAGCATGCTCGACGGCTTCGAGAACGAGCTCATCGACGAGGATGACGTCGAGGACGACGACTTCTGCATCTACGTGGGCGAGGACGGCTCCCGCTGCCGCAACCACGCCCGTCCGAACAGCCGCTACTGCGGCGTTCACGCCGACCTCGACGAGGCATAGGGCTTCAGGCGGCGAGGCGGCATGATGATGCAGGAGACGAAGAAACGGCAGCGCAGCTGCATCGGCTGCGGCACGCAGGCGGGGAAGGCATCCCTGCATCGCGTGGTGCGCGCGTCTGACGGCACCGTCTCCTATGATCCCACGGGGCGCGCCGCCGGGCGCGGCGCGTACGTGTGCTCAAGCGACTGCTTCGCCCGCGCCTGGAAGGGCCGCAAGCTCGACCGCGCCCTCCGCTGCAAGCTGAACGAGGATGATTACACCAGGATCGCGGACGAGCTTGCCCGCGGTTGCGGCGTCGATATCGACAAGACAGAGGAGTGATATATGGCCAGCATGCGTGTACATGAGTTGGCGAAGGAATTTGACATGACGAGCAAGGATCTGCTCGATCGCCTTCATGAGATGAAGATCCCGGCAAAGTCGCATGCGAGCGTGCTCGCCGATGCCTATGTCGACAAGATCCGCAAGAACCTCGCGCCCGAGATCAAGCAGCGCGCGGGCCAGCTTGCCGCCGAGGAGGAGGCCGCGTTCAAGAAGGAGCAGGCCGAGGCTGCGCGCAAGAAGGCCGAGGAGGAGGCCGCCCGCCGCGCCGCGGTGGAGAAGGAGCTCGCCGAGCGCGAGGCCGCCCGCGCCTTCCGCGCCGAGAAGGGCGGCGCCGAGCAGCCCGCGGAGCCTGCGAAGAAGCCGCTCAAGAAGGCCCCGGTGTCGTCGGGCTTCGAGTCGCTCAGCGCGCAGATCGCCTCCGAGAAGGAGCGCGTCGAGCGCGAGAAGGCCGCGTCGCGCGCCCGCGAGCGCGCCCGCAAGGCCGCGGCCGAGGTGGCCAAGAAGCAGGCCGTCGAGGAGGCGCTGCGCAACCGCAAGGGCAAGGGCGCCAAGTCCTCCGCCCACCACGCGGCGCCCGCGACCCGCGAGCACGCGCCCGCCCCGGCTCCCAAGCGCGCCTCCAACTTCAGCTCGCTGCTCTCGCAGATCGAGGCTGAGAAGCAGCGCATCGAGGCCCAGAAGGAGACGCAGGCCCAGGCCAAGAAGGCCCAGGGCGCGGCCTCCCGCGGCGGCGGTGCCAACCGCGGCAACCGCGGCGGCGCGAACGCCGGCGCGCAGGCCGCCCGCGGCAAGAAGGGCAAGCGCGGCGTGCAGGTGGTTCCCGAGCTCGAGGCCCTGACGCCCAAGGGCGAGGACCGCTACGCGCAGATGGCCGTGCAGGCCGAGAAGCTCCAGCGCGACAAGGTGCTCGCCGAGGCGCGCGCGGCGGTGGCCGCCGCCACCACGCACGAGGGCGAGGGGCGCCGCAAGAAGCGCAAGGAGAAGCGCGAGGCCGAGGCGCGCGAGCGCGCCGAGATGGAGGCCATCGAGCGCGGGCTCGACCCCGAGCTCGTGCTCGACGAGAGCGTGGTCGAGGTGCCCCAGGGCGCCACGGTCGCCAAGTTCTCCGAGGTCCTCGGCGTTCAGCCCAACGACGTGATCAAGCGCCTGTTCATGCTCGGCCAGGTGCTCACGCTCACGCAGTCCATGAGCGACGAGCTGATCGAGCTCATCGCCGACGACATGGGCCGCAAGGTGCGCGTGGTGTCGCCCGAGGAGGAGTACGCCGTGGTGTACAACGACTCCGAGGACGACCTCAAGCCGCGCCCGCCGGTGGTCACCGTCATGGGCCACGTCGACCACGGCAAGACGTCGCTGCTCGACGCCATCCGCCACACCGGCGTGGTGGCCTCCGAGGCCGGCGGCATCACCCAGCACATCGGCGCCTCGGTGGTGAACATCGACGGCCGCCAGATCACCTTCATCGACACCCCGGGCCACGAGGCGTTCACCGCCATGCGCGCCCGCGGCGCCCAGGTGACCGACGTCATCGTGCTCGTGGTGGCCGCTGACGACGGCGTCATGCCGCAGACCATCGAGGCCATCAACCACGCGAAGGCCGCCAACGTGCCCATCGTGGTCGCCGTCAACAAGATCGACAAGCCCGGCGCCAACCCCGACCGCGTGCGCCAGGAGCTCGTCGAGCACGGCGTCATCCCCGAGGAGTGGGGCGGCACCAACATGTTCGTCGAGGTCTCGGCGAAGAAGAAGCTGCACATCGACGACTTGCTCGAGACCATCCTGCTGCAGGCCGACGTGCTCGAGCTCAAGGCGAACCCCGACGCCGAGGCGTCCGGCTTCGTGATCGAGGCCAACCTCGACAAGGGCCGCGGCCCGGTGGCCACCGTGCTCATCCAGCGCGGCACCCTGCACACCGGCGACGTGCTGGTGGCGGGCACCTCCTACGGCCGCGTCCGCGCGCTCATCAGCCCGCGCGGCGAGCACGTGGCCGAGGCGCTCCCGGCCGACCCGGTCGAGGTCCTCGGCCTCTCGTCGGTGCCGACCGCGGGCGACGAGTTCCGCGTGTTCGAGGACGAGCGCGACGCCCGCAAGCTCGCCGAGGAGCGCGCGCTGCGCGAGCGTTTGGCCGCGCAGGAGACGAAGAGCCACATGAGCCTCGACGACCTGTTCAACCGCATCGAGGAGGGCAAGCAGACCGACCTCAACCTCATCGTGAAGGCCGACGTGCAGGGCTCCATCGAGGCGTTGCGCGACGCCTTCGAGAAGATGGACCAGTCCGAGGTGCGCATCAACATCGTGCACTCGGCCGTGGGCGGCATCACCGAGACCGACGTCACGCTGGCAGCGGCCTCCGACGCCATCATCATCGGCTTCAACGTGCGCCCGACGGGCAAGTCGAAGGCCCAGGCCGAGAAGGAGAAGGTGGACATCCGCCTGTACCGCGTCATCTACCAGGCCATCGAGGACATCAACGCCGCGCGCGTGGGCCTGCTCTCGCCCGACATCGTGGAGGAGGACACCGGCATCGCCGAGATCCGCGAGACCTTCAAGGTGCCGAAGGTGGGCACCATCGCCGGCTGCTACATCGTCGAGGGCGAGATCAACCGCGACGACAAGGTGCGCATCGTGCGCGACGGCACGGTGATCTTCGAGGGCACGCTGGCGTCGCTGCGCCGCTTCAAGGACGACGTGAAGTCCGTGAAGCAGGGCTACGAGTGCGGCATCGGCATCGAGAAGTTCCAGGACCTCAAGGTGGGGGACACCATCGAAGGCTACCAGGTCAAGGAAGTGGAGCGCACGGAGTAGGTGCATCCCTCCAACCGATTGGACGTGACGAACTTGTGAGGCTACTGGGTCCGGGGGATCTGGTAGCCTTCTCTTAGATAGACGACAAGGAGGTGCACCGTGAAACAGGGTGCTTCCAACCGCAAGGTTAACGAGCAGGCCCGCGAGGTGATCGCGTCGATCATGCTCTTCGAGATCTCCGACCCGCGCCTGCACCTGGTCACCATCACCGGCTGCGAGGTGAGCTACGACCGCAGCGCGTGCAACGTGTTCTACACCACCGAGCCCGAGCGCTACGAGGAGGTGGAGGCGGCGTTCGCGGCGGCGCGCGGGCGCATCCGCTCGCTCATGGCGAAGAAGCTCTCGTGGCGCGTGGCCCCCGAGCTGCGCTTCCACCTGGACCGCTCGGTCGACGAGGCGGAGTCCATCGCCTACGCGCTCGACCGCGACCGCGAGCGCAACCTCGGCGCGGCCGAGGCGGAGGCCGCGGAAGCGGAGGCGGGCGCAGGGGCTGGCGCCGCCGGGGACGACGCCGCTGCGGCTGCGGGCGAGTAGGCCTGCATGAGCGTCACACCCCAGACGAACACCACGCTCCCGGCCATCGCCGAGGCGCTCAGGCAGCATGACGACTTCGTCATCTGCGGGCACGTCAACCCCGACGGCGACTGCCTCGGCTCGCAGCTCGCGCTCGCGCACGCGCTGCGCGCGCTCGGCAAGCGCGCCACCTGCCTGCTCGCCAAGGACGACCCGATAGGCGCCTCGCTCGGCTTCCTGCCGGGCCTCGCCGACATGACGCCCGCCGCGGCGTACGCAGGCGAGCATGCCGCGGCGCCCGCGGTGTTCGTGGCCGTCGACGTGCCCACGCCCGAGCGCCTCGGGCCGGACGCCGCCGCGCTCCACGCCGCCTCGGCGCTGAGCGTCACCGTCGACCACCACGCCGTGCCCGAGCGCATGTCGGACCTGAGCTACACCGACCCCGACGCCGCCTCCACGAGCATGCTCGTGTGGGAGCTTGCGGCGCACCTGCTCGGCGAGGAGGGCCGCGCGCGCCTGCCGCAGCTGGCGGCTTGCGCGTACGCGGGCCTCGTGACCGACACGGGGCGCTTCCAGTACCAGAACGCCGACCACGCGTGCTTCGCCGCCGCGGCGCAGATGGTGGCCGCCGGCGCCGACCCGGCCGGCGTGGCGCGCGAGGTGTACCAGAGCCGCACGCTCGCCTCGGTGCAGCTCGAGGGGATCGCGGTGTCGCGCATGCGCCTGCTCAGGGAGGGGCGCGTGGCGGTGAGCTGGATCACGCAGGAGGACATGGCGCGCCTCGGCGCCGTGAAGGCCGACGCCGAGCCGCTCGTCGACGTGCTGCGCTCCATCGGCAGCGTGCGCGTGGCGTGCATGCTGCGCGACCAGGGCGGCGAGGTGCGCGGGAGCTTCCGCGCCAAGGACGACACCGACGTGGCGGCCATCGCGCGCGAGTTCGGCGGCGGCGGGCACAGGGCGGCCGCGGGCTTCACCCTGCCCGCGGGCATCGAGGGCGCGCTCGACGCGGTCACGCGCCGCCTTGAGGCCGTCGAGCTTGGCGAGGACGCGGCATGAGGCGCGGGGAGTCGGGGCTCTGCCTCGTCGTCGGCGTGGACAAGCCGAGCGGCATGAGCTCGCATGACGTGGTGAACCGCTGCCGGCGCATCTTCGGCGAGCGGCGCGTGGGGCACACCGGCACGCTCGACCCTCTGGCCTCGGGCGTGCTGCCCATCTGCGTGGGCCCGGCCACGCGCCTCGACGCCTACCTCACGGGGCACGACAAGCGCTACGTGGTGCGCGTGGCGTTCGGCGCGGCCACCGACACCGACGACGCGCAGGGCGAGGTCATCCGCACCTCTCCCGTGCCCGACGAGGTGCTCGACCCGTTCTTCGCCGCCTCCTTCGTCTCCTCGCTCGTGGGCGCGTCCAAGCAGCTCCCGCCCGTGTACTCGGCCATCAAGGTCAACGGCAGGAAGGCGTGCGACGAGGCGCGCCGCGGCAACATCATCAGCATGGAGCCGCGCGACATCGAGGTGTACGCCGCCGAGCTCCGGGGCGTCTACGGCGCCGACGCGTCCGAGCCGCCGGCGTGGGAGATCGCGTTCCACGTGTCGAAGGGCACCTACATCCGCTCGCTCGCGCGCGACATCGGCGCGGCGCTCGGCTGCGCGGCGCACGTGGGCAGCCTGCGGCGCACGAGCGTGGGCAACCTCACGCTCGACGAGTGCGTGAGCCTCGAGACGCTCGCCGAGGTGGGGACCCGCGCGGCGCTCGACCCCGTCCGGCTGCTCGGCCTGCGCTTCGCCTTCGCGGACGCCGCCGTCGAGCGCGCGGTGGCGAACGGCAACCAGCTGCCGAAGGACGCGCTTGCGCTCTGCGAGCGCCGGTTCGGCCCGAGCGCGCTCGAGATGTGCGCCTGCACGGCGGGCGTGCGCGAGAGCTGCGAGGACGTGCGCCCCGGCGAGCTCGTCGCCGTGGTGGCGGGCAACAAGCTCGCGGGCATCTACGAGTATGACGGCGCATCGCGGCGCTACAAGACGCGCTGCGTGTTCCAGACGGGGGTGAGCCGTGGCGACCTATAGGGCCAAGGACTTCGACGCATCGCTCTTCGCGGGCGCCTCGTGCGCCTTCGGCGTGTTCGACGGCGTGCACGCAGGCCACCGCTTCATCATCGGCGAGGCCGTGCGCAAGGCGCGCGAGCTCGGCGCGCGTGCCGTCGTGGTGACGTTCGACCGCGACCCCGACGAGGTGTTCGCGGCGGGGGAGCTGCGCAAGCTCATGTCCAACGAGCAGCGCCTGCAGGCGCTCTGCGAGCTCGAGGGCGTCGACGACGTGGTCGCCCTCGCCTTCACGCGGGACTTCGCCGCCCTTGAGCCCGAGGCGTTCCTCGAGCGCGCCTTCGGCGACGCGCACGTGCCCGCCGCGCTCTTCGTGGGCCGCGACTTCCGCTTCGGCGCGCGCGCCTCGGGCGACGTCGGCGTGCTCGAGCGCTGGGGGGCGCGCCACGGGATGCTCGTGGCCCCCCATGACCTGCTCGAGCTCGACGGCGCGCCGGTCACCGCCACGCGCATCCGGGGCCTTCTGCAAGAGGGGGCGGTGGGCCAGGCCGCGCGCCTGCTCGGCGCGCCCTACCGCATGGCCGGCGTGGTGCAGCCCGGGCGCGGCGAAGGGCGCGACATGGGCTTTCGCACGGCGAACCTGCACGTGCCCGACGAGCTGCGCGCGCTCGGCGACGGCGTCTACGCGGCGTACGCGCACGTCGGCGGCGTGCGCTACAAGGCGGCGGTGTCGGTCGGCGTGTCGCCCACCTTCGAAGGCGTGGCCCTCGCCAACGTCGAGGCGCACATCCTGGACTTCTCGGGCGACCTCTACGGGGACGTGGTCGAGCTCGAGTTCATGAGCTGGCTGCGCCCCATGATGACATTCGCCACGCTCGAGGACCTCATCAGCACCGTCAACGGCAACATCGCCTGGGTGCGCGAGAACCTGTAGGGAAGCGGGGAGGCGCTGAGGGCGCTGAGGGCGCCAAGGCGCCCGCGCGTTTTGTTCTTTCGCCCAATAAAGCGCGGAAGAGGGCTTCACAATTCCTTCAAATACTTTAGAATGTCTCAAATATTGTTTTCAGCTGAGAATGCCGAGCTGGAAGGTCGTACCGACACCCTCGCGGTGTTGCAAAAAAGTCAAGGAGGACACAAGTGACTACACAGGTCGCATGGCTCGCCCCCATTTGCGCACTCATCGGCATATGCGTGGCAGGCTACCTCGGAGGCTGGGTGCTCAAGCAGGACCCGGGCTCCGAGAAGATGAACAGCATCTCTGTGAAGATCCAGCAGGGTGCCAAGGCGTTTCTGATGAGCGAGTACAAGCTGCTCATCATCTTCATGGCCGTCGTGGCCGTCGTGATGGCCGTGGCGCTGTCTCCCCTCACGGCGCTCGCGTTCGTGACCGGCGGCGTGCTCTCGGCCGCGGCGGGCTACGTGGGCATGCACGTCGCCACGCGCGCCAACACGCGCACGGCGCACGCCGCCGAGGAGTCGGTCGCCAAGGCGCTCAACGTGAGCTTCAAGTCGGGCCTCACCATGGGCCTGTGCGTGGCCTCGTTCGCCCTCATGGGCCTCTCGCTGTGGCTCATCGCGCTCGTGTTCAGCATGATGGCCGGCGTGTCGCCCTCCCAGCTCACCGCTGACTTCATGTCGCTCGTGCACCACAACGTGGGCATGGTCGAGGGCTTCGCCACCGGCGCGTCCGCCGTGGCCCTGTTCGCCCGCGTGGGCGGCGGCATCTACACGAAGGCCGCTGACGTGGGCGCCGACCTCGTGGGCAAGGTCGAGGCCGGCATCCCCGAGGACGACCCGCGCAACCCCGCCACCATCGCCGACAACGTGGGCGACAACGTGGGCGACGTGGCCGGCATGGGCGCCGACCTCTTCGAGTCCTACACCGGCGCGATCCTCGCCCCCACCATCCTGGCCGCCACCTTCGGCTCGCTCGGCGGGTACTTCGCCACGGGCGACCTCATCTGGGCCGTCGTGACGCCGGTCGTCATCGCGGCCTGCGGCATCATCACCTCGATCATCGGCCTGTTCGCAGTGCGCACCAAGGAGGGCGCCGCGCTGCACAAGGCCCTGAACCGCGGCACGTACCTGGCCGCCGGCCTCGAGATCATCGTGATCTTCTGCATCTTCCTCATGTGGGACTCCCAGTCGACCGAGGCGCAGCCCCTCTGGCTGTTCGGCTCCGTGATCTGCGGCCTCGTCGCCGGCCTCGCCATCGGCAAGATCACCGAGTACTTCTGCTCCGACAAGTACAAGCCGGTCCACAAGATCGCCGAGTCCGCTGAGACGGGCGCGGCCACGGTCATCATCGAGGGCATCGGCACGGGCATGCTGTCCACCATCGCCCCCATCGTGCTCGTGGCGCTCGCCATCATCGGCGCGTACACGTTCGGCAACCTGGCGTTCCCCAACGCGACGGCTGAGGGCGGCATCGCCGTGGGCCTGTTCGGCGTGGGCCTCGCCGCCACGGGCATGCTCTCCAACACCGCCATCACCATCGGCGTCGACGCGTACGGCCCCGTGGCCGACAACGCGGGCGGCATCGCCGAGATGGCCGGCCTGCCCGAGGAGGTGCGCGACCGCACCGACTCGCTCGACGCGGTGGGCAACACCACGGCGGCCATCGCGAAGGGCTTCGCGATCTCCTCTGCGGGCCTGTCCGCCATCTCGCTGTTCGTCTCGTTCCAGGCGACCATGCACCACTCCATCCCCGCGTTCTCGCTGACGCTGACCGACCCGCTGATCGTTGCCGGCATCTTCATCGGCGCCATGATGCCGTTCATGTTCGCGGCGCTCACCATGGGCGCGGTGTCGCGCGCGGCTCACGCGATGGTCGAGGAGGTGCGCCGCCAGTTCCGCGAGATCCCCGGCATCATGGAGTACAAGGCCGAGCCCGAGTACGACAAGTGCGTGGGCATCTCCACCACGAGCGCGCTGCGCGAGATGATGACCCCCGGCATCATCGCCATCGTGGTTCCGGTCGCCATCGGCTGCTTCAACCCGGCCATGCTCGGCGGCTTCCTCGCCGGCGCCGTGTCCACGGGCATGCTGATGGCCATCTTCATGAGCAACGCCGGCGGCGCGTGGGACAACGCGAAGAAGTACATCGAGCAGGGCTACCATGGCGGCAAGGGCTCCGCGGCCCACAAGGCCGCCGTCGTGGGCGACACCGTGGGCGACCCGTTCAAGGACACCTCGGGCCCGTCGATGAACATCCTCATCAACCTGATGACCATCGTGGCGCTCACCTTCTCGCCGCTGTTCATCACCATCCAGGCCATGCTCTGAGCCTTCCTGCTGAAGGTTGAGCCAGGGGCGCCTCGCGGTTTGCGAGGCGCCCTTTTTTGCTGCCACGCGCGGAAGATGCGGGCGTGGTGAACGCTGGCGCTGCGAGGAAGGCTGCCGCAGGGGGTGTGTGCGGATCTGCGCGAGCGCGGCGGGCTCGGGGCGGCGATGACATTGGCCTCTGCGGGCCGTCTGGCGGCGATTAAGCGCCTCACCTGCGGAAACGCGGCTTGTCACGCAAACGGGTGATGCGGTCTCCCCGCGTGCGGGCGGAAAAATCACCCGTTTGCGTGATAGCGCGCAGGGCGGGCGTCGGGGCATACTGGCGCCACGTTAGCGAAAGGGCGCGCCGTGCGGCGCGCGGGAAAGAAGGAGTTTGCTGGTATGAAGATCCTCGGTCTGGGCGTTCCGGAGCTCGTCATCATCTTGGTCGTCGTTCTGCTCATCTTCGGGCCCAAGAACCTCCCGAAGCTCGGCAACGCCATCGGCAAGGGCATCAAGGGCCTGCGCAAGGGCATGGAAGACGGCGACGAGGCGAAGAAGGACGACGAGGTCGTCGAGGAGGCCGTCGTCGAGAAGGTGGAGAAGCTCGAGGCGGTCGAGGTGGTCGAGGACTCGCCGGTCGAGGAGGCCAAGCCCAAGGTGAGGCGCGTGGTGAAGAAGAAGGTCGCCTCCCCCGAGGAGTAGCGCTTCCCTCTCCGCCATCGCATGCGCGCGGTTGCGCGGCAGGCCCTCTTTTGCGCGCGGTTCGGTTACAATGGCAAGCTGTGATTGAAACAGGCGAGCTGTGACTGAAACCACCCGCGAGCGAAGGAGGGGAGACGATGGAGGACGCGGCCCTGTCGCGCGCGCAGCGCGCGCGGCTTTCCATCGGCGGCTTCGCGAGCTGCCTCGGGTTCGTGTTCGCGGCGCTGTTCCTCGACTCGTTCGGCGCGCAGTCGCGCGCGGCCTTCGGGTTTGTGCGCGCCGACCTCGCAAGCGTGCTCTTGTTCATGCTGCTCGCGTTCTCGTGCGTGCGCGCGGCCGGCCCCGAGCGGCGCGCGGCGCTGTTCTCGGCGCGCACGCTCATCCCCCTGTCCGTTGCGGCGGCCGCCGGCTCGCTCATGCTGCGCGTCGCGATCGACCCCCTCTGCCGGCTTGTCCTCGGGGGCGTGTGCGTGGGGCTGCCCGCGGGCGTGCTTCTGTGCGCGTGGGGGCGCCTCCTCGGCGACGAGCCCATCGAGCGCTCGGTGCCCATGGTGTTCATCAGCGCGGCGCTCGGCGCGGCCGTGGGGTTCGCCTTCGACGCCGTGCCCGTGCGCAACGCAAACGCCCTGCTCGCGCTGCTGCCGCTTGCGAGCGCGCTTCTCTACCGCGCGCTCGCGCGACGCCTGGGCGCGGAGGCCGGCCCCGAGGCGCCCGAGGCCGACCCGGCGGCTCCCGCGCCTGAGAGCGAGGAGGCGAGCGCGCTGAGCGTCCGCATCATCGCGGGCACTTCCATATACGGCTTTGCGGCGGGGCTCGTGGAGGCGTTCCGCTACGGCGCGGGGGAGCCCGCGTTCGCCGCGCCCGCGCTCATGCTGCTCCTGCTCGTGGTCTACTGCCTGGCCGCGCTCCAGCTCTTCGGCGACCACCCGCTCGCGGGCGTGCGCGCCATCCTGCCGGCGCGCGAGGACGACGCGAAGGCGAAGGAGGGTGGGCCGCTTGACGGCGCGTACCGCCTCGCCGTGCTGCTCATGGCGGCGGGCCTTCTGCTCACGCTCGCGCTCGGCGAGCTGAACGACCTGGGCGAGGCCGTGGTGCTCGCGGGCTTCCTCGCCGTGCTGGCCGTGCTGGCGTCGCTCTTCCTGGTGATGGGGCGCCTCGGCGGGCGCGACGCGGCGGGCGCGTTCGCGCGCGGCTTCACGGCGCTGTTCGCGGGCGAGGTGGTGGGCCTGGTGGCGGGCAACGCGCTCGAGGGCCTCGGCTTCGCGAGCATGGAGGCGACGGGCCTCGCGCTCGCGGGGATCGCCGTGCTCTACGGCTTTCTGTTCCTGTTCACCGAGCGCGACCTGAGGGCGCTCTCCATCGTGGTGGAGGACGTCGACGTGTTCGACGCGGCCTGCGCGCGCATAGCCGCCGACGCGGGCCTCTCGAAGCGCGAGGCGGAGATCCTGCCCCTCGCCCTGCGCGGGCGCACGAGCGAGCGGATGGCCGCCGAGCTGTTCATCACGAAGAACACCGTCGACACGCATCTGCGCCGCATCTACGCGAAGTGCGGCGTCCACAGCCGCCAGGAGCTCATTGACCTCGGCGAGCGCACCGAGGCCGCCGTCCGCGGCGCGAAGTAGGGAAGCGAGGGGGCGCATCATGCCGCAATCCGTGACGATATTCACCGACGGCTCGTCGCGCGGCAACCCGGGTCCGGGCGGCTATGGCGCCGTGCTGCAGTTCCGCGACAGCGCGGGGACGCTCCACGAGCGCGAGCTCTCGCAGGGCTACGCGCGCACCACCAACAACCGCATGGAGCTCCTCGGCGTGATCGTGGCGCTCGAGGCGCTCAAGCGGCCCTGCGACGTGACGCTCTACTCCGACTCGCAGTACGTGGTGAACGCGTTCAACCAGCACTGGGTCGACGGCTGGCTCAAGCGCGGCTGGAAGAACGCGAGTAAGCAGCCCGTGAAGAACGTCGACCTGTGGAAGCGCCTGCTCGAGGCGAAGAGGCCCCACTGCGTGACGTTCGTGTGGGTGAAGGGGCACGCGGGGCACCCCGAGAACGAGCGCTGCGACGAGCTCGCCACCGCCGCCGCCGACGGGGAGGGCCTGCTGGAAGACGCCGGTTTCGACGGCGCCTAGATGTGAGCGCGCCGCGTGCCCGCGGCAGCGCGGTCGCCGAGAAAGTGCGAAGCGCTGACGCGCTTGCTTTTGACGCCACGAGGTTTGGCCGTTCCCGCGCGCTATGACGCGGACGCACACGTCCGAGTTCGCACTTTCTCGCGTCACTCCGAGAGAGAACCCTTTAAGTCATCCTGAGCAATCGATCGCTCTTCTTACGCTGTTCCAGGCGGCTGGCTGCTTCCCTATGCCATCCTGAGCGGAGCACTCGAAGGGCGTGTATCCGCGATACCACTTGTGGCATTCTCAGGCAGTCCGCTGTCCTCCTCATGTCATTTCAGGCAGCTCGTTGCCCCCATTGTCATCCTGAGAAGCCGGGCTGTCCGACGCGGGGCCCGAGGTGCTCCTTCCGTCAGTCGCCGACGACGCTGCCGACAACGGCGCTTTTCCATCCACCCCTCAGGTGATCCTGGATGCAAAAGGACCGTTATCGGCGATTTCTCGGGAAAAGTGGATGTGAAAGCGCCGTTGTCGGTGGTTTCTGGGGCTCGGATCGCCGATAATGCCCTCTTTCCATCCAGCTTTTCGAAATTGTGGATGCGAAAGGGGCGTTGTCGGTGCTCAGGACGGAAAGGGGGCGTTGTCGGCCGCCCGGGCAAAGGCGCTATCGTCAGGCGCCTAAGAGGAGGCGCCGCGCCGCGCGCTTGCCATCGTCAGGCGCCCTCGAGGTTCGCGCAGTAGGCGCGGGTGACGATGCGGCGGGTGCTTTGGGGGAAGAGGTGGCGGTAGAGGGCCATGAAGTAGGCGTCGGTCATGGAGGCCAGGTAGTCCACCACGATCTGGTGGGGGTCGCCCGCCAGGTAGTCCTCGGCGCGCACGGTGCGGGAGGTGCGCGTGAGGGACGCCACGTGGTGCGTGACCACCGGCGAGCTCTCGTCGCCGCGCGCGAGGTCGCCGAGCAGGCGCGCGTACATCTCCTCGAACATCTCCTCCACGACGTTCTCCGTGTCGCCGACCATGCCCTCCTTGAGGTAGATGAGCTCGTAGTTCTGCCGCTTGGCGCGCTTGAGGTCGGCGAAGGCCGCCTCGCTCATGCGGATCTCGTCGCGCCCGTAGCTCGCGTTCACGATGTCCACCGTGAGGTTGTTGATGATGCGCGCGTTGTCCACGCCGATGTAGTCGCTCTCGAAGGCGTCGAGCGAGGGGAGCGCGCCCATCGCGAGCGCGTCCTGGCGGTCCTTCCCCACGTAGGCGATCATGTCGCTCACGCGCACGACGCATCCCTCGAGCGTCGAGGGGCGCAGGCTGCCGATCGCCTGCTCGTCGGCGCTGCATGCCTCGACCAGCGCGTCGAGCTCCTCGAAGCTCGCGGTGTCCCCGCGCCGCAGCACCTGGCAGCAGAACTCGCCGTTGTGGCAGAGCACGCCGTCGAGCGTCTGCAGCGAGACGTTGCGGCGGTACAGGGCGTCGAGCACGCGCACCGAGTGCACGTTGTGGTTGAAGTAGCGGCCCGTGCGCGCGTGCAGGCTCTTCGACAGGAAGCGCTCGCCGGCGTGCCCGAAGGGCGTGTGCCCCACGTCGTGCCCGAGCGCGATGGCCTCGATGAGGTCGCAGTTCAGCCCCAGGAGCGCGCCGATGCCGCGTGCGATGCGGCTCACCAGCTGCACGTGCAGCCCGCGGCGGCAGATGTCGTCGTTCTCCACGAACGAGAAGACCTGCGTCTTGCCCGCGTAGCGGTTGTAGGCCGGCACGTTGAGGATCTTCTCGATGTCGCGCGTGAAGGCGCCGCGCGCAAGCGTGGCCGCATCGTGCGGGTTGTCCTCGCGGCGCTTGACGTCCTCGTCGGGAAAGCGCGCGGGGTGCATGCGCCCGGCGGCGCGGTCGGCGCGGATGGCGGCCTCGACGGCGGGGTCGAGCGTCAGGTAGGGGATGCTCTGCGCGGCGTGGTGGGTCATGGGCGCCTCTTCTCACGTGGGGTGTTTGCGCTTTATTGTATCCTCAACGCAGCGGTGTTCTACACTGTGAGCAAGCAAAACCTCAAGGTATGCGTGGCGCCTGGCGTGCGGACCGCGCGGGCATAAGGCGGAAAGGCGGGGCATGTCGGGTTTCACCCTCTTCGTGATCATCGCGGTGGCGCTCGCCGCCGCGGGCTTTGCGTTCCAGAAGAACGGCGAGATGGCGGGGCTCGGGCGCGCAGGCCGCCGCGGCGGCCTGCGTGCGCCGCACGGGCGCCTCGTGCGCACCAAGCGCCTCGACACCTTCGAGGAGCTGCCCTTCGCCGCGAAGTTCGGGCGCGTGGCGCTCCTCGCGCTGGCGGCCACCGCGCTTGTCGGCGTCTTGTGCGCGCTGGGGGTGCTCGACCTCGCCAGCGTCATCCCGGTGAGCCTCGACGCGCTCGCGGTGGTGGGCATCGCCTGCGGCGTCACGCAGGGCGACGCGGGGGTCATGCGCTCGCTTTCCTACGCGCTGGTGGGCTACATGGCGGCGGGCGTCGTCGCCACGCTCCTGGGCGTCTACTTGCTCGCGCCCGCCTTCGGGATGGGCACGCCGGGCATCAACGCGCTCACCATGGCGGCGGGCGCGACGGGCGCGGCCGCGGCGGTGGCGGCGATGCCGCTCGTGCGCACGTACGCGCGCGAGTTCGAGGACGGGCACGTGAACTCCATCCAGGTCACGTCGCGGTCGGTGGCCGCGCGCGCCTATGACGAGCTCGCCGACGCCGCCTGGACCCCGCCTGCGGACCGCGTCCAGACGGGCGGCGAGGAGACGGGGCTGCGCGCGGCCATGGAGCGCCGCCGCAGGAAGATCGAGAACGAGAAGTAGCGAGGCGGCCGACGAGGCGGCGCGGGATCGAGAGCTCAGGAAGGGACAGCGGCACATGGCGGAGGGCTTCATCAGCGAGGAGGACATCGCGCGCGTGCGCGAGGCGAACGACCTCGTGGCGGTGATCGGCGAGCGCGTGCCCGTGAAGCAGCGCGGGCGCGACTTCTGGTGCTGCTGCCCGCTCCACAACGAGAAGACGCCGTCGTTCAAGATCGACCCGGCGCTGCAGCTGTGGCACTGCTTCGGCTGCGGCGAGGGCGGCGACGTGTTCGGCTTCATCATGAAGACCGAGGACCTCACCTTCCCCGAGGCCGTGCGCAAGCTGGCCGAGCGCGCCCACATCGACATCAAGGAGGCGGGCGGGCGCGGCGCCTCGTCGAGCAAGAAGGCGCGGCTGAAGGACATCTGCGCGAGGACGGCGGAGTTCTACCACACCCAGCTCATGCGCTCGCCCGCGCAGGGCGCCGCGTCCGCGCGCGCCTACCTGGCCGGCCGCGGCCTCGGCGGCGAGGTGCCCCGCCGCTGGAACCTCGGGTACGCGCCGGGAAGCGGCGTGCTCGTGCGGCACCTTGCGGCGCAGAAGTTCTCGGCCGAGGAGATGATCGAGGCGAACGTGGCCGCGCGCGGGCGCGACGGGCGGCTGCGCGACCGCTTCTACAACCGCGTGATGTTCCCCATCTTCGACGCGCAGGGCGACTGCATCGCGTTCGGCGGCCGCGTGATCGGCTCGGGCGAGCCGAAGTACCTCAACTCGCAGGAGACGCCCGTCTTCCACAAGTCGAGCGTGCTCTACGGGCTCGACAAGGCGAAGGCGGCGATGGCCTCGACGGGCACGGCCGTGGTGGTGGAGGGCTACACCGACGTGATCGCGCTGCACGAGGGCGGCATCAGAAACGCGGTGGCCACGCTCGGCACGGCGCTCACGCTGCGGCACATCCGCATCCTCTCGCGGCACGCGCAGCGGAGGATCGTGTACCTGTTCGACGGCGACGCCGCCGGCCAGCGCGCCGCCGACCGCGCGCTGCAGTTCATCGACGCGTCCATGACGCCCGAGGCGGGCAAGAGCAAGATCGAGCTCTGCGCCGTGACGCTGCCCGACGACCTCGACCCGGCCGAGTTCGTGGCCGCGCGCGGGGCCGACGCGCTGAACGCGCTCATCGCCGACGCGCAGCCGCTTCTGGCCTACGGCATCGAGCGGCGGCTCGCCGCGCATGACCTGGGCACGGCCGAGGGGCGCACGCGCGCGCTCGCCGACGCGCTCTCGGTGCTCGCGCCCATCAAGGACTCGCTTCTGGCGAAGGACTACGCCGTGCAGATCGCCGGGCGCGTGCGCGCGCGCGAGCAGGACGTGCTCGACCAGCTTGCGCACCTGGCGCCGGCGCGCATCGACGCGCATGCCGAGGCGCGCGAGGGCGGGGCGCAGGACCAGGCGCGCTTCGCGGGCGCAGGCGACGTCCCCCGGAACGCGGCCCCCACGCCGGCGCAGCGCTTCCGCAGCCTGCCGCCGAGCGAGCGCAACCGCCTGCGCTTCGAGCGCGAGTTCCTGAGCCTGCTCGCTCAGCACCCGCTGCTCGCGCTCGAGCACGCCGACGCGCTCGCGAGCACCCAGTGGCACAGCGAGGTGCACGCCGCGCTCGCGTCCGCCGTGCTCGGCGTGCTCGCGGAGAACCCCGCGGCCGAGCCCGCGGGCATCATCGCCGCGGCCTCCCGGGAGAACCCCGCGGCGGCGGGCGTCCTCACGAGCGCGCGTTTGCGCGAGGGCATCGAGCCTGCCGCGGCGTGCGCGTACCTGTCCGAGGAGCTCGGCATCGGCGACGCCGAGGAGGCCGTGGCCTCCCTGAAGGCGCAGCTCGCCGACGCGCGCGGCATGGCGCCCGAGGAGGTCGACTTCGTGTTCAACAGCCTCGTGGCCATGCAGAAGGACCTCGCCGCGCGCCGTAGCGCCCACAAGCCCCACCACGACTAGCGCGCGGCTTGGGGGCGCGCCCGGGAGCGTGGCCGCCCGCGCCCGCACGGCCGCGCGCGAGCGGACCCGCGTGCGAGCGGGCACGCG
>NZ_JAAVTO010000050.1 GCF_013185065.1 Adlercreutzia sp. ZJ473
GACGCTGCGGCGCGCGCGGTGCGGGCGGCACGTGGGATGCGGGCGGCGCGCCGGGGCAGCCGCAGGCGCCGTCGAAGGCGTGTCCGCAGGCGCGGCCGGAAGCACGGAAAGCCCCCTCAGGGCGCACGCGTCCTGCGCGCGCGCGGCGCGCGAACGGCGGACGTTCTGTTGGCGGGGGGCTGGCATCAGCTCGTTTTCCTGCTTTACCTGCGTTGTCTGTAAATCTCCGTGCATTCTCTGATAGGTATGTTACCAGAGGTTGGGCGCTTGTAAACGCCGACGCCGTCCTGCGCCAGACAAACCGCAGATTCCAGAAGGGGGAGGGGTGACAGAGCGGGGATCAGAGCTGGCATTCGCCGTCCTCAGGCTCGCTTGCGCCGTCTTCCTGGCTGCTGCGTCTTGAGGTCCCAGGTGGCGCATAGGCGCACGGCGAAGCACGATGGGACAATGATGAGGTTATATCAGTTTATCCGCGATCTGTGGCATAATAAGGAAAGCTAGGCTTTGATTAAAGTCAAGACGCTTTTTTGCGACATGCGTCTTGACGTGCGAGGTTTCGCGTAGGGATTTCGCATGTGAATTTGGGAGAGGGGCGTACGTGCTCGAGGTGCTGCAGGACAACGCGCTTTTCGTATGCGGTATCGCGGCCCTGGTGGTGGCGATTGCCCTCTTCTGCGCCACGCTCTCGATCATTCGCCGCGCAGGCAGCGCGAGGCGGAGCCGTTCGGGCGGTGCCGCGCGCTCCGCGAGCGCGGGCCATGCGCGTGCCGACTCCTTCTTCGGGGCGGTCGACCAAGCCTGCGACGAGGCCCTCGTCCTCTATGACGCCTCGGCCCATCGCGTGGTCAGCGCCTCGGCCGTCGAGCGCATCCTGGGGATCGACGGCCGCGCGCTCGCAGGCGACGTCGAGGCGCTTGCCCGCGCCATCGCGCACGACTCGCTGCTTGACGTGCGCGAGGCCATCGAGGGCTGGGACAGGTCAAGCCCCTTCGCGATGGAGTTCTCCTTCAGCAGCGAGGCGGTGGCGCGCATCACGCCCGAGGCCCCTGACGTGCCGCGCTGGGGCATGCTGCGCGTGGTGCCGTGCGGCGAGGGGAAGGTGCTCATCTCCGCGCGCGACGTCACGTCGGCCCACAACATGCACTGCGAGCTCGTCGAGCAGCGCGAGCGCGCCGAGTCGGGCGAGCGCGCCAAGCTCATGTTCCTGTCAAACATGAGCCACGAGATCCGCACGCCCATGAACGGCATCATGGGCACGCTGTCGCTCGCGAAGCTGCATCTTGACGACGCCGTCCGCATGGAGGGCTACCTCACGCAAGCCGACGACCTGCTGAGGTACCTGCTCTCGGTTATCAACGACGTGCTCGACATCTCCAAGATCGACAACGACAAGCTCGAGATCGAGCAGCGCTGCTTCGACATAACCAACGTGATCCGCTCCGAGCAGAACATCTTCGGCGAGATGATCGCCTCGAAGGGCATCAGCTTCGAGGTGAGCGTCGACCCGCTGCCGGCCACCTACGTCATCGGCGACGAGCTGCGGCTGACCCAGATCATCACGAACCTGCTCTCGAACTCGCAGAAGTTCACCAACCCCGGCGGCACCATCACGCTGTCGCTGCGGTGCCTGCAGGTTTCCGACGGCGTTCTGCACGTGGCGTTCGTGGAGTCCGACACGGGCAAGGGCATGTCGCCGGAGTTCCTCGTGGATCTGTTCAACCCCTTCTCGCAGGAAGACCGCTCGATCTCGCGGCGCTTCGGCGGCACGGGGTTGGGCATGGCCATCACCGACCAGCTCACGCGCCTCATGGGCGGCCAGATCTCGGTCGAGTCCGAGGTGGGCGTGGGCACCACCTTCGAGATCCACCTGGGACTGCCCATCGCCTCCGAGGAGGAGGTGGCGGCCTACCTGGCGTCGGGCGAGGCAGCTGTGGTCGAGCTCACCCCCGACAACGGCGGCTTCAAGCTGGCGGGCAGCACCATACTGCTCGCCGAGGACAACATGCTCAACGCGAGCATCGCGATCGACATGCTCGAGGAGCTCGGCGCTCAGGTGGAGCATGCCGTCGACGGCGTGGAGGTGTGCGAGATCTTCGAGCGCAGCGAGCCTGACCACTTCGACGTCATCCTCATGGACGTGCAGATGCCCAACCGCAACGGCTGGGAGGCCGCTCAGTGCATCCGCGCGCTCTCGCGTCCTGACGCGCAGACCACGCCCATCTTCGCGCTGTCGGCCGACGCCTACATGGAGGACAAGCGCCACTCGCGCGAGGTGGGCATGAACGGGCACATCTCGAAGCCCGTTGAGTTTGAGCAGCTCGAGCATCTGATCAACGCAGAGCTTGCCATGAGCATGCAGAGGGGTGTTATGCATGTTTAAGGCGATGAAGATGATAGCAGGCGTCCTGGCGGGTCATGCGACACAGGTCGTGGGAGTTGCCGCGGGCCTGGTGCTCACGGGCATGGCGGGCTACGTGGCGCTCACGGGTCCGCTCGGCACAGACTTCTTCGGCGAGATGGCCTGGGAGCAGAACGTCTACGAGAACGGCCAGATGTTCGGCGCCGTGTCGTACCAGGTGGGCGAAGTCGACGAGTCTGACAACCTCATCCACGAGGACGAGGGCGAAGACGAGGGCCTGAGCAGCGAGCCTGCCCCGCTGCCCGAGGCTGCTGCGGCTGACGCAGACGATCCGGAACGCGCAGCCACCCCGGAGCGCGCGGCTGCCAACAGGCAGACGACGGCCGTCATCGGCAACACCGTCAAGACCGATGCGAGCACGCTGGTGGGCGACGACACCGTCGTCGTGGCGGAGCCGACCAGCTCGGACACTCCGATCGTCCCGAACGTTCCGCATGAAGCTGACGCTGATGCGCCGGAAGGCGGCAGCGCTGCCGTCGTGCCCGGCTCGTCGGGCTCGGACGCTCAGGGCGCATCTGGCGGCGAAGGAGAAGGCGAGAGCTCCGGTGGCGGCGCATCCGGCGGCGAGAACTCCCCTGATCCCAATGGCGGCGGCGATTCTGGCTCTGGTGGAAGCACCCCCCCCAGCGATGATCCTAGCGATGATCCCGGCACTGGTTCCAGCGAAGAGCCAAGCGACCCCGGCAGTCCGAGCGTTCCAAGCGGTGGTTCAAGTGACACGAGCGAGGGTGATGCGCCTAGCGGTGACGCTGGCGAGGGCGACGACCCGAGCGGTCCCGGCGAAGAAGACGACCCGAGCGGTCCCGGCGAGAGCGATGCGCCCGGTGGTGACGAGCCTGGTTCTGGAGGCCTTGGCGAGGGTGATGCTTCCGATGTGCCTGACGCTGGCGAGGGCGGTGATCCAGACCAGGCCGAAGATAATAGGCCCCCCTGCAAAGATCCAGAGGGTAACACTCTGGTGGATATTGAGGTCGAAGTGCCGTCTAACTGGACGTTTGTGTCGGGCGAGGCGTTTCACCCGAGTGACGTGCATGTGATGGCGATATTCGAGGCCCCCGACGGGACGCCCCTCAAACCGCGAGAGATCTTCTATGATGGTGACGATCCCTACAAAGTGAGCATTTCCACCAAGTGGACGTCGGGTACGCACTACGCCACGTTCACTTATGGCGATCAGGTCGAATCCAAGCCGTTCGTTATCCTGAGGGGATACGTCCATGTCAGGTACGGCACTAGCGACGATGGGACTCTCAACCCCCCGTACCGCCCGGTGGAGTATCCGAGCAGATTCCTGCCTGAGGACATGCAGAAAGCTGTTGCCTCCTCTTCGGAAGACCCCATCTTGCGCATGGGCATTGGTGGCGCGTTCGTTGATTTGACGGAGGCTCATCGGCGCATGATAACCATCCTCGGCATGGGCTCGGTGGCGGAGGCGTTCAAAAATGCTCCTAACGACACGGACAAGACGTACCATAACGTATGGGTGCTTGAGCCGTTGGACGCAGGTGCGAACAAGTACCTCAAGAAGATGGTCACAGGCTTTCGCATGGTTTCGGGTAACCAGCTCGAGGAGGGCGTGGAATGCGTCTACCTGCCTGAGTTGTACGCTGAGGCGGGCAAGACCAAGATCGTCGTCGATATGGTGGATGATGTTCCTGCGGGCTGTCTGATCAGGCGTGTAGCAGGTGATGCGAGTGTGTCGTACTGCGGTGACCAGGTATTCGTCGGCTACGAGAATCAAGCGGACGATGGCGCGGAAGTCGAAGTGTCCGTTCCCTGCGGGGTCACCAAGGTGTCACTCGAGAAGGTCAACAAGAATGTGACGAGTCTTGTGATTCCCGAGAGCGTGCTCGAGATCGACTTCAAGAGCGTCACGCGGTGCTTTCCGAATCTGAAGTGCATCAAGGTAGGTGACGGCAACAGCCAGACCTACAGATCGCATGGCGGTGCGCTTTATAGCGCTGATGGCCTTCGCATGCTCTATGTGCCGCCCAAGCATGAGAGTTTCGACAAGGGAACGGACTCGTGGCTTCCTGGTGTTGAAGTCATCGGAAAGGAAGCGTTTGCGGGATGCTCTGGTGATGGCGAAGGTGACAAGTTCGTCGTTGTCGTTCCATCCCACATAAAGCGCCTGGAGGAAGGCTGCTTTGCGGACGCGCGCATCATCGAGCTGTGCTTCGAGAGCGAGAGTCCCGTTGAAGGCGCAGCTGTATCGGGGGCGTCAGGCAGTATATACGTGCCTGACTCCGCTTACGACGTCGCATGCAAACGCTGGGTCGTAGCGCTTGGTGATGCGGGCAGCGATTTGCTCGTGGGCGTTCTCGGCGACGCGGGTGGCGAGGTCGTCGCGCCGGGTGCGTATGCGCTTGACAGTTCTGGTTGCGTGGTAGTGCGCGCTGCCGAGCCTCAGGTGCTCGCAAGCGTGCGGTCCGATGTACCAGGTGCGTGCATCGTACCTGAGGGCGTGGAAGAGGTTGACCCAGGCGCGTTCACGGCCTCGGCAAAGCTGAAAGAGATCGTGCTGCCTGCGACCTTGAAGCATCTTGGTGCGGAGAGCCTGGTCGGGCTGGGCAACGTGGCGTCGGTGACGCTTTCGAGTGCTGAGGTGGTCACCGTTGACGCGCATGCCTTCGGCGAGGATGGCTTGCCGGGCACGATATTCTACGTTCCAAGCGTACTCTATGGAGAGTACCTCACAACTTGGAGCGCAGCGCTCGATTTGGACGAGGATGCCGCCAAAGAGCTCATCAAGCCCTCTGATGTAATGTACCGCTATATAGGCAGTGCGAAGTATCAAGTGCTCGACGAAGCCGAGCAAAAGCTGCTCCTCGTCGAGGTGTACGACGAGGGCCAAACCTTCTTCGAACCCGAGGCAGGTACGGTCGAGATCGCTGACGGAGCCTTCTCGGACTGTGCGTCGCTTGAGATCGTCCATGTGCCCGCGTCGGTGAGCAAAGTTGGCAAGAGCGTCTTTGCTGGCTGCGGAAGGCTTGAGTCGGTACTGGTGAGCGGTGTGCTCAGCGAGGCGTTCGACGTAGGCGACGCTATGTTGTACCAGTCGGGGGCGGAGGTGTCATACGACTGCGATACCCAGATAGGAGCGATCTACGCAAAAGGTTCCGACAACGAGCTCACCTTGGTCAACGTTCCCACTGATGCTGCGAGTTTGACAGTGCGCCAGGGCACGACCCACTTGGGCGACAATGCGTTGAGGGGCTTTCTGAACTCCGGCGGCGTCTTCGGGTTCGAGTCGCCCGAGACACTCGTCTCGATCGGCGCTCACTGCTTCGAGGGCTCCTCTATTTCAGAAGCTGATTTTGCTCAATTCGCTTTGCTCGAAACGGTAGGCGCGTACGCCTTTGCCGACTGCGCTGAGCTGAGAAGCGTCAGCCTTCCTGATTCGACTGTTGTGGTGGGGGAGAGCGCCTTTGCCGACTGCGCGGCATTGAGGGATTTCGCCGCAGACGGTCTGGTTGAGCTGGCACCGAGAACGTTCCAACGCTGCACAGCGCTTGCCGCCCTCTCGACGCCGAATGTCACGGTGGTGGGTGACGAGTGCTTCTATGCTTGCGCGCAGCTCATTTATGTTGACCCTGGCTCTAATGTGGGTGAGCTCACCTGGGTAGGTGATCGTGCGTTCTCGGGGTGCGTGGTGTTCTGTCAGAACGCCAAGCAGACGTTTGACATGAAGTCGCTCAGGCATATCGGGGCGGGGGCGTTCGAGAAATGCAATGGCCTGAAAACCGTCACGCTTCCGAAGTCGCTCACTGACTTGGGCGAGAATGCGTTTTGCGACTGCAGCTCGCTAACGTCCTTGCGTATGGAGAGCTCCGTGGCGACTATCGGGCGCTACAGTTTCTACGGCTGCGTGAGCCTGACGAGTTTGGAGATCGACAAGCACCAGCAGCAGCTGCTTGAGGTGATGGGCGCATGCTCGTTCGAGGATTGTGACGCTCTTGAACGGGTCGACTTGTCGGGATGCTCACGGCTAACCCTTGTCGGCGACCGCGCATTCCGCGGGTGCGACACTCTTTTGCGCGTCACGATGCCTTCGAACTTGGCGAAAGTATCGGACGAGTGCTTTGAAAGCTGCCCGCTGCTCTCCATTGTGGAGCTTCCCTCGGAAGAGCCCGCGCCGCTTGGCGAGACGGTGTTCGGCGAGATCATTCCCGAGTACGTGCGCATCTGGGTGCGTGACCAGCAGGCGTATGAGAAGTATCTGAGCGCCTATGAGCCGGTGCTTGACCCTGTGTATGGCGAGGGGTGCGCACTGCGCGCACTCGAGGTACGCAGCGAGACGTCTGAGACGCTGCGTGGCATCACCTACGAAATGACTGACAAGGGCTGGGTCGTCACCGACGCGTTGCCAAACCTGCACGGCACAGTTTCCATTGATAGCTCTGTAGTTGGCATCGGCGACGGCGCATTCACAGGCTGTGCGGGAATCGAGTCGGTTACGTTCGAAGAAGGCACTTCTCTCGCGTTGGGCGATCAAGCTTTCGCGAACTGCAGCAGCATCCAAACTGTGAGCATAAACGGCAATATCCCCACGTGGGGCGAAGGCGTATTCGAGGGCTGCACGAGCCTATCCAAGGTTAGCTTGGGAAACAGCACTAACGATGTGATACCACGCATTGGCACACGTGCCTTTGCAGGTTGTACGAGCCTTGTCGAGGCGCAGTTTTACGCCCAGACGGCGACGATAGGTGCTGAAGCTTTTGCAGGCTGCTCATCGCTGCCAACCGTGACTTCAGTGCGCATGACGATAGACGGCAAGCAGGCGTACATCCTGCAGATGCATCTTGAGAGCATCGAGGACGGAGCCTTCCGCGATTGTACTCGCTTGAGGAGCGTGCCCTATACGAGCAAGTTCGATAAAATCATAAATTTGGGTGCTTATGCCTTCTACAATTGCGACTCGCTTAAGACGCCCATGGTTCCGAAGAACGCGACATCGGTTGGCAAGGCGTGTTTCGCGGAGTGTGACAGCGTCACGCAAGTGAGCATCTACTCTGCGTTGGAGGAGTATCCAGAGGACTGCTTCAAGAACTGTCCGAATCTCACGCGCACAGGTGGCACGACGGCGGCCCTTACTGCGCTCAAGCGCATCGGCAAGGGCGCGTATGCGGGGTGCACGTCGCTGACGGCGAACGAGAGCTGGACGCCAGGGAAGTATGAGAACTTGGAGAGTATCGGAGATGGAGCGTTCGCAGGTGCGTTCGCAAACGAGGCGGACGCTGGCTCGTTTGCGCTGGCGAGTTCGTTGACCTACATCGGGGCGAACGCGTTCGATGGGTGCGTGGGGTTGGCTTCCATCGAGCTGCAGTCGGCGCCGACGCTCGGCGTGAACGCGTTTGCGAACATGGCGGAAGGCTTCAGGCTGAAGGTGTCCGACGGCACGTATGACGCCTACCTACCGGTGCTCGCCGCCTCGATCGGCGAGGAGGCCGCGAAGGGCATGCTGTTCGACGAGGCTGCAGCTGCTGCAGCCGAAGCCGCCGCAGAGGAGGCGGAGGAGGCCGCGGCAGATGCGGCAAGCAAGGTCGCTGAGGTTGCCGCAGATGCTGACAGCGCTGCGCGCGCGAAGGACGCGCCAGCTGAGGGCGTGGCGAGCGCAAGCGCTGAGGACGTCGAGAGTGCGGCGGGCGCGAATGCCGAGGGCTCCGAGGGCGCCAGCGGCGCTGGCGGCTCGGAGGACGCAGCAGCGGCGAATGCAGCTGCCGAAGGAGCGGCAGATGCGATGGGCACCTCGAGCGTGGCGGCCGCTGACGGCGCCGAGCCTGCGGCGGATGCCAGCGCTGCGAGTGCGGTGAACGAAGAGGGCGCGCCTGCCGAGAGCGCGGTGAGTGCGGAGGGCGCGCCTGCCGAGAGCGCGGTACCTGCGGAGGAATCGCCGGCCGAGAACGTCGCGAGCACGAGTGCGAGCGCCGAGGGCGCGGCGAGCACGGGCGCCGGGGACGCTGAGGGCGTCGAGGCGCCGCCTGCTGCCGAGCCCGCGCCTGGTGAGCCTGCGGCTTCGCCTGCTGCCGAACCTGTGCCCGCTGACTCTGCGGCCCCGCCTGCTGCTGCACCCGACGATTCCGCGTCTGACGCTGCAGCTGGCTCCAGCCCTGAGCCTGCCGCAGCCGATCCCGCCCCCGAGCCTGCTGCGGCGACTAACTCCGACCTCGCGCCTGTCGCAGCCGAGGCCTCGTCTTCCGCAACCCGTTCTGCCGAGCCCACCGAGGGGGAGACCGCATGATAATCAAGAAGAACGAGCAGATCATCCGCGAGGTGGCTAAGGCCATCGTGGGCAAGGACGACGTGATCCGCAAGGTGCTCATGGCCGTCTACGCGGGCGGGCACATCCTGCTCGAGGACACGCCCGGCGTGGGCAAGACCACGCTGGCGCTCGCGTTCTCGCGCGCGCTCGGCCTCGACTTCCGCCGCGTGCAGTTCACGCCCGACACCATGCCCTCCGACATCACGGGCTTCAGCATGTACAACAAGCAGACCGACTCCTTCGAGTTCAAGATGGGCGCAGTCGACTGCAACCTGCTCCTCGGCGACGAGATCAACCGCACCTCGGCCAAGACGCAGGCGGCGCTGCTCGAGGTGATGGAGGAGCAGTGCGTCACCGTCGACGGCGTGACGCACCACATCCCCAGGCCGTTCATCGTCATCGCCACGCAGAACCCCATGGGCTCGGCGGGCACGCAGCCGCTTCCCGACTCGCAGCTCGACCGCTTCATGGTGCAGCTGTCCATCGGGTATCCCAGCCATGACATGCAGATCCGCATGATCGAGGACCAGCTGGTATCGACGCCGCTCGATGACGTGCGCGAGGTGGCCACGCGCGACGACCTGTTCATGATCCAGCACTACCTGACCACCATCCGCGTGTCGCGCGAGATCATGGACTACGCCGTGCGCCTGTGCGAGGCTACGCGAACCATGCCGCTCGTGCAGCTCGGCGTGAGCCCGCGCGGCGTGCTGGCGCTCGTGCGCATGGCGCGCGCGTCGGCCGTGCTCTCCGACCGCGATTACGTGACGCCCGATGACGTGCTCTACGTGTTCAGGGACGTGTGCGCGCACCGCATGACCATGCGCCCGCAGGCGCGCATCGACGGCGTGTCGGCGGCTGACGTGCTCGACGAGGTCATCGAGATGGTGCCCGTGCCCACGCTGGGCTCCCCGATGCTGCGCTAGGGGCGCTCAGGTCTTCCCATGCTGAAGAACCGCATCGCATCCGTGCTCGTCATCGTGCTCGCCGCGGTGGTCCACTTCTGGGCGGACAGCTCCCTGTCGCTGGCGTTTCTGCTGGCGTCGGTGGCCGTGCCCGTCGTGCTGTTCGCCCAGCTGCGCCTTGCAGCGGCGCTTACGCGCGTGACGGTTGACGTGGCGCCGTCCTACCAGATCGGCGAGGGGCGCGCCGTCAGCCTGCGCCTTGAGCGCGGGCTCCCGCTGTGCTTGGCCGTGATCTCGCTGCGCGTGCGCGTCGTGAACTGCGTGTTCGGAACGGAGGAGGAGCGCGAGGTCGAGGCGGCGCTCAGCACGCGGCGCCCCGCATGTGACCTGCCCGTGCTGTCCGACCGTTACGGGCGCATGCTCGTGGAGGCGCGGGACGCGCGCCTGAGCGACCCGCTGGGGCTGTTCGTCGCTCGCCTGCCGCTCGACCTGAGCTGCGAGAGCGTGATGCGCCCGATGCGCGTGCGCACCGAGGTGATGCTCTCGCAGACGCCGCAGGCGCACGTGTTCGGCGACGCGTTCGACAACACGAAGAGCGGCCAAGACGTGGGCGAGGTGTTCGACGTGCGTGAGTACGTTCCCGGCGACTCTCTGGCGAGCATCCACTGGAAGCTCTCGACGAAGTTCGACACCCTGATCGCGCGGCAGTTCTCGCGTCCTGCTGACTACGACGTGGCGCTCGTGGCCTGCGGCTGCAGGGAGGCGTCTGACGAGGCGTGCAACGGCGTGGCCTCCGTGGTGCTCTCGCTCTCCGAGGCGCTGCTGCGCGCGGGCGTGTTCCACGATGCGGGCTACCTGCACGAGCAGCGGGTGAGCTGCCAGCTGGTTGATGACGTTGCGACGCACGCGGCGTTCTCGGAGGGTCTGCTTTCGACGCCGCTCGCGTCTTCGGTGCGCGAGGTGTCCCAGGTGGTGGCAGGGGAGACGCTTTCCGAGCGCTTCACGAAGGTCGTTCTGGTGACGTGCTTCTACGACGAGGCCACCTGGGCCGACCTCGCGCAGACGGTCGACTTGACGGTGGTCGTGGTGACGGACGACGAGCTCGCGGCTTCCGCGAGCTCGGTCAGCGAGCGCTACGGGCTCTTCACGCTGCGCGCGAAGGGGGTGGCTGACCATGAGCATCGCATCACGCTCTGACGGCGCGCGGGCGGATGGCGCGGCAGCCGGCCTTGCCGGCGCGCGTGTGGGCGCATCGGCGCGCGGGCTCGAGGCGCTAGCGGCCGTCCTGCTGGCTGTGGGCATGGTGCTCGCTCTGCTCGTTGCTCCATGGCCTGCGTATGTCGTGGCTGCGGGCGTGTTCACCGCGGCGCTCACGGTTGCTCTCTTGGCTGCGACGCGGCCCTCGCGCATCGCGTACGGTGTGGTTGCGGCGCTTGCGGTGCTCGTCTTGGCGGCGCTCCTCGCCACGGGCGGCCCCTTGCTGCGCGCGGCGGGTGCGGGCTTGGCGAACATGTTCATCGACGCATGGAACGCCCAGGTGGACGGCTACGTGCTGCACTTCGCGGTGGCGGGCGTTCCCGAGGCTGCGACTCTGATGTTCGCCGCGTTCGCGGGCTTGGCCGCGGGTCTGCTGGCGCACGTGATGTGCGCGTGTCGCCTCGCGTTTGCGACGGGCTCCATAGCGGTGCTGCTCATCGCGGCGGGGCTGTTCCTGCAGACGCTCAGCGCCCCCGCCTTCGGCTGCCTGGTTCTCGGGGGCTTGGTGCTGGTAAGCTGCTGCTCCCACCGTGCCGCCGCGTCGCTGCGCGCCGCGCCTGCCTTTGCCGTGACGACGGCCGTCGTCGTGTGCGCGGTGCTGGTCGTGTGCGCGGGATACCAGGGGAACGCGAGGCTGCATGCGGCGAAGGCAGGCGCGGTCGACGCCGTTGACGAGCTGCGCTTCGGATCGGACACGCTGCCTCAGGGTGACCTCGCTGCGGCGCACGCGATGAACGTGGCGCCAGGCGGTCAGCCGGCTGAGCGCCTTGAGGTGAGCTTCGCCGACGTCGATGCCGTGCGCAAGTCCGAGCCGCTCTATCTGCGCGGGTTCGCGGGCGCGACGTACACGGGAACGGCTTTCGAGTGCTTGCAGCCTGCGGACTACGAAGGCGATTGGACGGGGCTGTTCAGCTGGCTTGACGACCGTGGCTTTGACGCGCTGTCTCAGTATGCGGCCTACCGAGCGCTCGATGACGTGGAGGCGGGCGGCGTCGCTGACGCCGTTGACGTGACGGTGAGCGCGCCCGGCGCGTATCGGAAGTACGCGTACGCCCCGACGTCTGCGGCGGCGGGCGGTGCGGGCTCACTGCTCGACCTGTACCGCACGACTGACCGGCTCGGCGGCAACGAGAGCGCGACGTTCGAGGTGGTACCCGACGCGCAGATGGCCGAGATGGCGATCCCGAGCGACTGGGTGTACGAGGAGGCGGCCGCGCTCGACGCGGACGCTGGCGCCGCCACGCCTGCGGAAGACGACCCCGCCGCGCGCGAGCAGGACTTCTTGCGCAGCGAGCTGGCGTATCGCTCTTTCGTCTACGACCGCTACCTCGAGGTTTCCGATGAGGTGGTGCCTGCCGTCGAGCGCTTCTTCTTCTCTGACGATACGTGGGACGACGAGGACGGCACGCTGTACGCGGCGGCCACGCGCATTCGCACGATGCTCGACGTGGGCTGCGACTACAACGCGCAGGGCGTGCGGTTCGCGCCTGCGGGCGAGCAGCCGGCCGACTACGTGACGTGGTTTCTGGAGGACGCGCGCGAGGGCAATGCGGCAGCGTTCGCGAGCGCGGCGGTGCTCGCCTTCCGCCAGGAGGGCATTCCCGCGCGCTACGTGGAGGGCTATTTGCTTGACGAGGACGCGCTCGTGCGCATGGGGGAGGCAAACGAGACCTCGTGCGCGCTTGACGAGGGCGACGCGCATGCGTGGGTCGAGGTGTACGTCGACGGCGCGGGCTGGCTGCCCGTCGAGGTGACGCCGGGGTTCTACGACCGCGTCTACGGATCGGGCGAGACGGTCGAGATCGCGCGCGAGGTGGCGGGCGGCGGCGACGACGACGCGAACACGGGCTCGACGGGCGAGGGAGCGCCGGACTGGACCGAGCTTCTGCCTGAGGAGCTGCGCCCCTTCGCCTGGGTCGGCCTGGTTCTTCTGTGCATGATCGAGCTTCTGTGCGTGGCGGGCGTGCTCGAGCTGCAGCGCCTCGTGCGCCTGCGGCTGCGCAGCGCGCGGCTGCGCGGCGCGTGCGAGCGCGGCGCGGCATCGGCGCTTCTGTTCGAGCGCCTGCAGCGGCTTGCGGCCGACGCGGGCGTGGAGCTCGGCGTGAAGCCGCGCGAGCGCGCGGACGCGCTTGCGCAGGCGCGCCCCGAGGTGCATCCGTCCGAGTATCTGCGCGTGATCGCCCTCATGGAGCGCGAGCGCTACGGACAGGTGCCGCTCCAGGACTTCGAGGTGCGCATCGCCGAGTCCCTGCTCGAGAAGCTCGAGGCCGGCAACTGGCAGCGCGCGAGCCTGCCGCGACGCCTCGTCTACCGGTACGCTGCGCTCTATCTCATCCCGCTTGCCCGCTTCCGCTCGCCTCGCGCGTAGCGGGAGAGGCGAGCGGCCGGGGGTTGTTTGGCGCTGCAGATGTTCTCGTCATAGCTTATTCTTTCAGCGGTATAATGAGTGTCGATGCACGGAGGCGCGCCGAGGGCTTTGCGCGCCTGTTTCGAAAGGGGAGTTATGCCTGAGATGATTTCGCTCGAGGAGGCGGTCGAGCTCGTCCTGTCGCACGTGGAGCCGCTGCCCACCGAGCGCGTTTCCGTCCTGGACGCCATCGGCCGCGTGGCCGCCGAGGACCTGCGCAGCGACATCGACGTGGCGCCGTTCGCCCACGCGGCCATGGACGGCTTCGCGCTGCACGCGTCCGACATCGCGGCGGCGAGCGAGGAGGCGCCCGTCAACCTGGCGGTCATCGCCGAGATCGGCGCGGGGAGCGTGTACGAGGGCGCCATCGAGCCAGGTGAGTGCGTGCGCATCATGACGGGCGCGCCGCTGCCCGCCGACGCCGACGCCGTGGTGAAGTACGAGATCGTCGGCGTGGTCGAGGGCGACGGCAAGCCGGGCTCGGTCGTGTCGTTCGCCGCGCCGACCAAGGTGGGCTCCAACATCCGCCCCGCGGGCGAGGAGGCGCGCGCCGGCGAGGTCATCGTGGGCGCCGGCGAGGTCATCAGCAGCGCGGGCGTGGGCTTCCTCGCCGGCTGCGGCGTGCTCGAGCTCGCCACGTACCGTCGCCCGAAGGTGGCCATCATCGCCACGGGCAGCGAGCTCGTCGACCCGAGCGAAGTTCCCACGGTGGGCAAGATCCGCAACTCCAACAGCTACGCCATGGCGGCCTGCGCCAAGCAGGCGGGCGCCGTGCCCACCATCCTCCCCATCGTTGAGGACACCTACGAGGCGCTCGAGGCGGCGGTCCTCGCCGCAGCCGACAGGTTCGACTTCGTGGTGACCACGGGCGGCGCCGCCAACGGCGACTTCGACTTCATCAAGCCCGTGGTGGAGGCCGCCGGCGAGCTCTACATGACCACGGTGAACATGCGCCCGGGCAAGGCGCAGACGTTCGGCCTGGTGAAGGGCACGCCGGTGTTCGGCCTGCCGGGCAACCCGGCCGCGGCCTACTGCGGCTTCGAGATGATCATCCGCCCGGCGCTGCGCAAGATGCAGGGGTATGGCTGCCTCGCGCACCCGCACGTGATGGCCGCGCTGTCGAAGGACGTGCGGAAGAAGGACCCGCGCCGCATCCTCATGCGCTCCACGCTCACGAAGGACGAGGCGGGCGCCTACGTGGTCACGCCTGCGAAGAACCAGAGCTCGGGGCTGTTCGGCGTCATCCAGAAGAGCAACTGCATGGCCGTGATGCCCGAGGGCATGGAGTCGAAGGCGGCGGGCGACCTGGTGGAGTGCTTCCTGCTCGACGTACCCGAGGAAGTGGCGCTCTAAGGAGGTTCCGTTCGCCCTGGCGGGCGAACGGACTGCTCGACGCTGCGGCTTCTTGCGGCACCTGACCTAGCCCTTTGTGCGCTTTCCTTCGCGTACAGAGTACGCTCAGCCGCGCGGCGGGGCTATCTCAGGTGCCGCAAGAAGCCTCGCTGACGCTACGAACGACCTGTGGAATTGAAACCTGTGATAATAAAGAACTTGAGATAGGAGACAGCATGTCTGAGGAAACCAAGCCCATCACGTTCGGCATCGTCACGTGTTCCGACACGCGTGACCTGACCCAGGACTTCGCGGGCGATGCGCTCGAGAAGCTCATCGCCGAGCAGGGGTGGGTGTGCCGCACCCACACGCTCGTGCGCGACGAGCGCCCGCACATCGCGCAGGCCATCAAGCACTGCGCCGACGACCTGAAGGTGGACGTGGTGCTCACCTGCGGCGGCAGCGGCCTCTCGCTGCGCGACGTGACGCCCGAGGCCACCATGGACGTGTGCGATCGCAACGTGCCCGGCATCGCCGAGGCCATGCGCGCTTACAGCCTGAAGATCACGCCGAACGCCATGCTCTCGCGCGCGGTGTGCATGCAGCGCGGAAGCACGCTCGTGGTCAACCTGCCCGGCTCCACGAAGGCGGCCACCGAGAACTGGGAGGGCATCGTGGGCGTGCTACCCCACGCCGTGAAGATGACCGCCGGCGGCGGCCACTAGGAACTCCGCTGCTCGGGCGAGCAGGCTTGCCGGCCCCTACCTCTCGAGGCGCGCGAGGACGGCGCGCACGGCCCCGTCGTCCTCGATGCGCGTGATGGCGAAGCTCTTCTTCCCGGCGTCCTTGAGGGAGGCGCCGACGAAGTAGCCTTGAGCGCCGTCCAGGATGAGGAAGCGGTCGTGGAAGGCCGTGGTCTGCTCGACCGTGAGCTGCGGGTACTGGGCGTTGAAGGTCGCGACGTCGCGCTGGGTGAGACGCGTGTTCGGATGGGTCCACACGACCACGTCCACGCCGTCTTGCTTCTTGGCCAGGATGTTGAGGGTGCCCGCGTCCACGTAGCCGTCGACCAGCACGATGCTGCGCTCGGCGCGCCGCACCAGCGAGACCAGGAGCTCGAAGGCGTCCCAGACCTGGCCGTCGAAGAACACCTTCTGCTTCGGCGCCTCGTGCGCGCTCATGTAGTCGAACACCCGCTCGAAGCGCTCGTCGGTCGTCTTCTGGTACTCCAGCTGGCGCAGCTCCACCGCGCGTATCTGCTCGAACATGGCGGCGTTGCTGGCGATGAAGTAGCGCATCTCGACGAAGGACTTCATGATCTGCACGCTTACGCGCACGGCTGTCTCGCTCTTGAGGATTGCCGATAGCATTGCCACGCCCTGTTCGCTATATGCGTAAGGCGGTGTTCGCCTGCCGCCGCGTCCCTCTGGCTTTGCTCTTCCAATTTGGAAGAGCAAAGCGCTCCATTCGTCGGAAGTGAGTTTGAAGCGGAATTCGCTGGGAAACCTTTCGGCGTTCCTGCTTGCGGCTTTGTTCAGATTGCCTGTTTCCACCCCATAGAGCATCGCGAGGTCACTGTCCAGCATGACCTGCATCCCGCGAACCGTATATATGAGGTCGCGTATGACCGGCTCGTTCACAGGAACGATGGCGACTGACGTGTCTTCTTCCGCCTCCATGGGCCCGGCGGATAGGGCCTTCCCTTCTCTTTCCATAGCTTCCGCCCCTTCACTAGGAATTTGGTGAGGTGAATTATAGCAAGCGGGAAATGGCTTTTGGGCAGAGCCGGGACGAGGGTCAAGCATGGGCTCGTCGACGTCGATTTTCCGCAGTTATTACGAGCTTAATAATTCACTCGGATACGTCTGGTATTATTGCGCTCATAATAACGAGCGGTAAGGAACATCATGGGCATCCAATCGGCAAAGGAACTCGGAGCAGCCATTCGTGCTCGTCGGCAAAAGCTCGGCTATACGCAAAGCCAACTCGCCGACGCCTCTGGAACGAGCCTCATGTTCGTATCTCAATTGGAGAACGGCAAGGAGACCGCCCAGCTTGGAAAAGCCCTTCGCGTTGCCAACATGGTCGGGATCGACGTCAACCTCTCAGAGCGAGGTAACTGATGAGACTTTCGATTTCGGGGGAGATAGACGGCGAGCGCATCCCCGTAGGCACCGACAAAGTTGATGATGTCTCACGAGATGACTTCATGATGCTCGCCAAGGAGCTGTCCGTGTCGAGGCGGAGGATGATGCGCCTTGTCGACGAATGCTGCGAAGGCATAGCTCAGGCGAAAGATGCCTTGCTGAATGATCTTGAGGCCACGCTGAATCGCCCTCTCGGGAAGCTGCGCGAGATAAGCCAATTTGCCCAAAAGCAGATTGACAGACTGGGCGTTTAGCTTGACAGCAGCTGCCTCTCAGGCAGACAGGCTTGTTGGCCCCTACCTCTCGAGGCGCGAGAGCACGGCGCGAACGGACTCGCCGTCCTCGATGCGCGTGATGGCGAAGCTCTTCTTCCCGGCGTCCTTGAGGGAGGCGCCGACGAAGTAGCCTTGCGTGCCGTCCAGGATGAGGAAGCGGTCGTGGAAGGCCGTGGTCTGCTTGACCGTGAGCTGCGGGTACTGGGCGTTGAAGGTCGCGACGTCGCGCTGGGTGAGGCGCGTGCCCGGATGAGTCCACACGGTCACGTCCACGCCGCTCTGCTTCTTGACCAGGATATTGAGGGTGCCTGCGTCCACGTAGCTGTCAACCAGCACGATCTCGCGCGTAGCGCGCTTCACGAGCGACACCAGAAGCTCGAAGGCGTCCCAGACCTGGCCGTCGAAAAAGACCTTCTGCTTAGGGGCATCATGCGCACCCATGTAGTCGAACACCCGCTCGAAGCGCTCGTCGGTCGTCTTCTGGTACTCCAGCTGGCGCAGCTCCACCGCGCGTATCTGCTCGAACATGGCGGCGTTGCTGGCGATGAAACGGCGCATCTCGACGAAGGACTTCATGATCTGCACGCTTACGCGCACGGCTGTCTCGCTCTTGAGGATTGCCGATAGCATTGCCACACCCTGCTCGCTATATGCGTAAGGCGGTGTTCGCCTGCCGCCGCGTCCCTCTGGCTTTGCTCTTCCGATTTGGAAGAGCAAAGCGCTCCATTCGTCGGAAGTGAGTTTGAAGCGGAATTCGCTGGGAAACCTCTCGGCGTTCCTGCTTGCGGCTTTGTTCAGATTGCCTGTTTCCACCCCATAGAGCGTCGCGAGGTCGCTGTCGAGCATGACCTGCATTCCGCGAACCGTGTATATGAGGTCGCGTATGGCCGGCTCGTTCGCAGGGACGATGGCGACTGACGTGTCTTCTTCCGCCTTCATGGGCCTGGCGGATAGGGTCTTCTCTTCTCCTGCCATAACCCCCGCCCCTTCGCTATTAATTTGGTGAGGTGGATTATATCAAGCGTGGAAGGCGCTTGCGATCCCGTCTGGGGCATAACGTAGGTGGTCTTTCCGACGGACTCGCAGCAAGCGATTGTCTCAACGTGGTGATGTCACAGCACAAAGCCGAGTGTCGCTGGAAAAGCCATTTCTGCGCCAAGCTGGCGCAGTCAATCCCTATATTTAGGACCTGTTTTCGGGCATGCTGCGCCATGCTCTCGTCTCATGAGAGCATGCTCCTGGTGTATATTGTTCGCGTCGAAGGCTAGATCGAGTACATCTCGCCGTTCTTCACC
>NZ_JAAVTO010000004.1 GCF_013185065.1 Adlercreutzia sp. ZJ473
TCCTAGGTCTTTCCAAGTTGTTAGTCGGAAAACTCCTGGAGGATTCTACCTATGGCATGGAAAGTTCCAAGAGGATTCCGATTGGCCTCTTGGAGCTTTATGATCACGCAGTTGTTTTGACGCTCACGCTCGAACAGGAGCTTTAGTTGTCAAAGATACGTTCAATTCAGAGTGTTTCACCTGATGGCGAGTTGATTATTACGATTTCCCATCTAACATTTTGTCTAGAACCACTCGATCTAAATTTCTGTATCGGAAATTACAACAACATTAGGTTCATCCGTCAGGAGGACATCGCCATCTTAACCGCAATCTTAGAAAATCAAACCTGACCTTTTTTGCGGGTCATGATCTTTCCGGCTAATCGTAAAAACTGATTCCTTGAATAAATGTACGAATCCGGCTTCCACAATTCAGAGAGGAAAATATAGGACGTACAGAATACGATTGTCACAAACACCAGCTGTAAAATGTTATTTTGAACAAACGCAAAAGGAATCAAACCAAGCAGGCCCGCTAATACAGCTAGACATATGGGAGGAAACAAATCGCAAAACTGGCGCAATATACCATACTCGAATAATGTTTTAGAAGGAGTCATGTTGATCAGCACTGCGATGATGCTGTAGATTAAGCTAACAAACGCCATCAGCATCAAGTCGTGCGCCAGCGACGCAATCACCACCAAGGCAATCGCGATGGTCTTTTTTACCACCTCTAAGCGTAAATAGATATCACTCCTGCCCATAGCATTAAAGCACTGCAAATTTATTCTTGTCGCAGGGGTAAAAATAGAGGCAATACAAAAAACCTGAAAAAAAGGAGCGGCGGCAATCCACTGTTCACCAAGTAAGATTGAAATCAGCGGTCCAGCATTGAGACACAAGAGTACCATAAATGGCGCAATTATAGTTAAGGACATCTGAAGCCCACGCTTAATCAAGATTCGCATATCATCCGTAGAGCCCTTAAGCCTTGCCGCTGCAGGAAGTACAACTTGAGAAATTGCAGAATCGAGAATAGATTCCGCTTGTGCCGGATACTTCTTCCCCTGACTGAATAGGCCGAGCTCAGCAGCTGAGAACACCTTTCCCGCAACCAAATCATATATACTTGTATATATAGTATGAAGAAGGGATGAGACCAACAGCTTCCAACCGAAACCCGCCGTTCTTTTGAGGCTATCGACGCTATACGCAAGACGCGGATGCCATTTGACTTGAACGGCCATGCAAATGCAGGTAAAAATCTGCTGCAGCATAGTTTGCGAGACCAATGCCCATACGCCAAAACCCACCAACGCCAAGGCAATACTTATGGTTCCAGACAGGGCCGATGCAACCAAGGTAGCAATCAGCTGAGCTCTCATATTCAATTCACGCTGAAGCATAGCCACTTGAACAGAGTTGTAAGAGCAAACGAACAGGACCAAGGACAGCACCCTCAAAATAGCCGAAAGCCCATCCATTCCGTAGAAGGACTCAATATAAGGAGCGCAAAAAAAGATTGCCGCGTACAATACTGCAGAGATTAACGAAGATGTCCAAAACACCGTCGACTTGTCAACTTCAGTTACCCTGTCCTGACGGACCAACGCAGTATTCATTCCGCACTGAACGAGAACCGTTGCCAAGTTCGTGAACACCAAGACAATTGCAATAAGGCCAAAATCCTCCGGCCCAAGAAGCCTTGCAAGAACAATCTGGACAACTATCACCACAATTGCTGCACTCAATCGTTCAGCAACCTTCCAGATCATTGCGCTTAGCGCTTTACCTTTTACTTGCTGTTTCGAATCATCTTTGCTATCGAAGGAATCACTCATTTTCACTTAGCTCGCTTAAATAATGCCGCCATACGTAAAGAACACTGTAAGAAAGTATCTGGCGCTAAGTACGAGCGACGAGAGAGCAGTCGCCGCAGTAAACAGCTGCCCCTCTTTTTTCATCGGTATGGTCGAAACGATTAATCCCGCAAAGACGAAATCTGCAAAATAGCAAAGCTCGCCAAATCGCCATAACCAATACGAATAGAAAGACATAATGCTAGTCAAAGACACGAAAATGCTAAGAATAAGAAACTTATCGTAGTTTTTTATTGACCCTTGGAGTTTGCCCCTATAGGCGATAGCTATAATCGTAATCAGATAATAGGGAAGGCCTTTTAACACAGTCATGTAGTTGGACTCAACGCTAATCCCACCTTCTTGATTTAGATACGAAGTGGTCTGGAGCGACATGCCGGGAATCAAGTTATTTACCAGTTTTATTACCGCAGAAGATATTTCGGAAAACTCAAATACGCAAACAGCAAGCAACAACGCTTCAAACACAACCAAGCTCTTGCGTTTCGCTCCGTGCAATAACAGCAACAAGGGAATTAGGATGTACGCAACCTCATGAAACTGAATAGCCGCCAGAATCCCACCAATGCATAACACTTTTCGACCTGCAAAGTACGAAGCGAGCGCTAAGGTTGCAAACGCAACAGCAACCGCCTCTTTTAGCTGGTAGCATCCGTACAAATAACAAAAGCTAAAAGCAACAAACATTAGCGCTATGGGCGCCCTTTGAGGGAAACGGTTATAGGAAGCGAGAAGAATTGCAGTAACCAAAAACGCGATTACAAAAAATAAAACAGAAGCGTTATTTGTAAACGAGTGCAATATCTCCTCTACCACATAAAGGCCAAACGATCCCGCCTTTACCCTCTCCGTTAATCCGCTTTCAAAAAAGACTTGGAAATGGGCCCTATCCGACAGTTCCGGAGTCGCCCCGCAGATAACTGAAAAGAAGCCTATCGCCAAAGAAACAAGAGCGATTTCAACTGCATGCAGCTTAACAGCCTGACGAGGAGACTCCCTGCTCATTTGCGAAGCAGCACCTCTTTTGGACAAAGCGTTCCTTCTCAGGCATACAAACCAATATGCCAACAAGCCCCCGCAATAATAGAGGCTTATTTTCAATATCGAAGCAATGACTTCCATGTTCAGCCTATTTTCGACGATAGTTGTCGAAGTAGTACCTGGCTAACAACTTTGATGACTCTTCAATATCATATCCAGCATTGCGAATCTTTTCGTCTGGACTAGTACGAAATCCCATATATTTCCTCGCAAGGCGAATCGCTTTATCTGCCCAAACCTCAGGCGCTTTATCTAGGCCGCAAAAAACTGCAAGTTCAGTAATGCCAATCTCACTAGTCACGGAATCAGAAATCAGGCACGGTAAACCCATGGCCTGCGCCTCAACCAGCGAGACTGGTAAGCCCTCCCACAGAGACGGAAAGATGAAGCAATCGAAAGCAGCAAGCCATTGAGGAATGTCACTTTGAACGCCGACCATAAAGATGTGATCCGAAAGCCCATCGTGAGCTATCTCATCCCGATAATGCTGCTCCAAAGAACCGGTGCCAATCCAAAAACAAACAGCAGAATCATCAAGTTTGACAATACTCTTGAAGACCG